>JBAUIA010000198.1:0-2789 GCA_049680565.1 Phototrophicaceae bacterium | reverse complement strand
TCTGACTCTAGCATGATTCGAGAAGTACAAATGTCCTAAATGAGACAAAGGGCTGGTCAAAATTAATATTAACTGTAATATTTGAGATGGGAGCAATAAAATCATAAACGTTTTTATATAGGAGTGGCATGTGAAAAACACAATCATGTTGGAGGTCATTAACCAGCTTGGTTATGATTTTAAGAAATTTGATTTACAAAATTTTATTGACCATATTCAACATCGTCGTCAACGTGACATAATCTTAGTCCCTGCTGTTTTTGGATATGAACTTTCGGCAGTATGGGTGCGAGCAGAAACTGCTGACTATGCGTTTTATAACACAACTCATCACCCTATCCATCAAACGCATAGCATCTTACACGAGCTCGCACATATCACTTTAGAGCATTCCTGTGTTCCAATTGATGACATCCTTCCAGCAGAACTTCTTGCAGAACTCGATATAAGCAATCCTATAGGTCGTCCTCGAATAGCAACACCATTATTTAAAGATAGCGAGGAAGAACGAGCGGCTGAGGAATTTGTCTATGTTATACAACAACAGGTTATTAACGCTAATCGACTTGAGCAATTAATCGCGCAAGGCTCGTCCAATAAAGTCCTCAATAAATATGTCTCAGGGATGGTTAAGTGATGGATCATTTCATATTAACCCCCAAAGTAATGTTCATTCTTTTTGTTTGGGTCTTATTCATTATCATATTCCTAAAAGCGATGATGGACGGTAAGGTCAAGCAAAAGCAACCGAGACGCTTATGGCTAATATTTTTCTTGTGTTGTGCCGCGTTTACTTTTTGGGGAGAAAGTTCTGAACTGGCTTTAGACCGTTTCTTTAACGATCAACCGGTTGCCTTACTTATCAAGTATCTTTGCTTAGTTGGTGTCGCCAATCTTTTTCACTCGCTATTGAATGATGTGAGACCCAATCATGCGCTGATACCCATCAAATGGTTATCTCCTGTCGCCATCATTGCAGGCTTGACGGGCTTTGCTCTGTATAACATTTACAAGCCGTTTCCAGTTGCTGACTTACGGTTTTTATATATTGGTGGGCGTGATTTCGTGGTATTGGTCTATGCACTTATGAGTTTCATTCCGGGTACATTGTCTATGAGGCAAAATGAAACCGTTGGCATTATGCGAAGCAAGCTGACGCTAATTATTATGATGACAATTTGTTTCGTCGTCACTGCTATTGGTTCAATTATTGCAGCCATATTGACGATTTTACAAATAGGCAATCCTGCAAGTGCTGCATCTGCTGTGCAACCATTTGTGATACTTGGCATCATCTTTTTTGTCTTAATCATGATTCCATATCGCTGGTCTATAGGCATTATCCAATTAAAACGATTTTATACCTGTTACAGATTACAGTGTTTAGAAAATCGGATGTTGCGTCAAATCGGATTACCGTTAACCAATCTCATTGGTATATCGGCACTCTTTGAGCCGAAAGAATTAGAATTAGCGATCTACCGTAGCATAATTTCAGTGCTTGATTTCTATCCTATGCTGATACATAAAAAGTCAGACGATGCTTTATATGCTGAATTGCAGACATGCATTAAGACGACATCTACATACGATGATCTCATACAAAAAATGGCGCAGTTATGACGGATATTGTTCCAGATAAGAGTAAGCGGATTGCTTACACAATCGGATTAATCTTTCATCCAGCAGTGATTGCCATTTTGACACTTCTGATCATTCTGCAAGATTTGCCATTCAAGCAGACATTGTTCTGGACAGCAGTAATTGGTGGTATTATTTTGATACCTACTTTTGTAGCCATCGCCTATATGCGTCGTCGTAATCGTAAGACCTATGAACGAGCAACACGCGGTCCAATTTATACTGTCGCTTGGCTGAGTGTCATGATTTGTCTGGCACTCATTGTATTCTTTGATGGCCCAAAAGAGATGGCAGTCTGTATGGCAACTTTAGCGGTATGGTTGCCATTGCAATTGGTAATCAATCACACCATCACAAAAATTTCAGCGCATACAGCTGTTGCCAGTGGATGTTTCACAGCACTACTCCTATTTGGCAAGCTGAATGCAATTCTGTCTGTGATAGGCGTACTCATAATTCTTCTTATCGCATGGGCACGATTGAGGACAAAAAATCATACAATTTTACAGGTTATGCTTGGGATATTGGTGGGGGCAGGATCAGTGTTGCTTGTTTTTCCAGTGATGCTCAGTTAGTTTATAAACCTTTAGTTGCCCGCCGTATCCATTCCATAATGGCTAAAACATTTCGTTTACCTTTACCAGAGAGGCTACTTGTTTCAAGGTCTATCTCTTGGATATTGTCTGACATATCTACAATCTGACGTTTGAGTAATTCGAGGCAGGCATCTTCATTTTCACAATCAAAATAGTCCAATGATGTATCGTAGAGTTTTGATAAAGTTCGTAATGTGTTTAAGCGTGGATTACTTGAAGACCCATTGATTAAGTTTGAGAGTGTTTGGTAGCGAATACCAGTTACTCGGGCAACATCAGCTAAGCTAAGTTTCTGCCCACAATTATCGCGCCCATGTTCAATGAGAAGTGAAATTTGCTGACTAATCTTCATCATCATCGTAACTTTCTAATCCGGGTAAGGGTGGCATTTCCAGACCGGCTTTGCGCTGTGCTTCTGCTGCTTGTACCCACTTGATAATCTTGAGTAAATCTCGCTGTGAATCAGGCGAAAGATTAGTTGCCCGAAATGCGATTTCGCTCAATTCAGGAATATGTTTATCGCGATCATTATCTTGAATAAAGGCATAACAC
>JBAUIA010000197.1:0-6457 GCA_049680565.1 Phototrophicaceae bacterium | reverse complement strand
GCTATTATCACAGCAGCAAGCCGAGGCATGGGGGCTGCAATCGCACGCGAGTTAGCAGCAACGGGTTACAAGGTCGCGTTGATGTCAACATCAGGTGATGCCGATAAAGTTGCGAAGGAACTTGGTGGAATTGCGGTTACGGGGTCTGTATTAAATACAGATGATTTGCAAATGTTGGTCGATAAAACAATGGAAACCTATGGGCGCGTTGATGCCGTTGTCAATAATACGGGGCATCCTCCAAAAGGCGATTTGCTCGCTATTAGTGACGAGAGTTGGCACATAGGTATGGATATGGTGTTGATGAATGTGATTCGTATGGCGCGTATTGTCACGCCAATTATGGAAAAGCAAAGCTCGGGTGCGCTTGTCAATATCTCGACATTTGCTGCTTTTGAACCCAATGATTCGTTTCCTGTTTCTGCGACATTACGGGCTGCATTGGCATCATTTACGAAAATTTATGCCGATACTTATGCAGCAAAAGGTATCCGAATGAATAATATATTACCCGGATTTATTGATAGTTATCCTGAGCGCGAAGAAATTATCGCCCAAATTCCAACAGGTCGATTTGGCACGGTTGCTGAGGTTGCGAAAACAACGGCATTCTTATTATCCGATGGTGCTGGTTATATTACAGGGCAAAATATTCGTGTGGATGGTGGCATCACGCATTCGGTATAATTAATGGATTATTTTTATAGAGAAGGATTGTTTTCATGGAAACAGTTGGATTTATTGGGTTGGGTATCATGGGACGTGGCATGGTACAAAATCTTATGGATAAAGGATTTGAGGTTGTTGTTTGGAATCGCACAGCAAGCCGTATGGATGCGTTTGTAACCAATGGCGCGACGGCTGCTGCATCTCCTAAAGATGTGGCTGAACGGTGCGACATTATTATGCTGTGTGTGAGCGATACACCTGATGTTGAAGCTGTTATCAAAGATGATACAGGTGTCTTATATGGATTAAGTGATGGCAAGCTCGTAATTGACCATAGCACCATTAGTCCACATGCAACAATGGAATTGGCGAAATTGGTCAATGAAAAAAGTGCTCATTGGTTAGATGCTCCTATCAGTGGTGGCAGTGAAGGCGCAGCCAAAGGTACACTCAGTATTATGGTTGGTGGTGATGAGCAGCAATTTGCGCGTGCAAAACCGTATTTAGAAGCATTTGGTAAAACGATTACCCATGTTGGGCAACAAGGGTCTGGTCAGATGGTGAAATTGGTCAATCAGATTCTGGTTGTGGTTAATTGCCTAGCGGTTAGTGAAGCAATGATGTTTGCTCAAGCAGGTGGTTTGAATTTGGAGGCAACGTTATCGGCTGTCGAAGGTGGCGCAGCAGGCAGTTGGATGCTATCAAACCGAGGCAACCAAATGATTGCACGCGAATTTGACCCCGGTTTTACGATTGATTTGCAGCAAAAGGATTTACGTCTCGTTTTAGAGGCTGCCGATCAACTTGGGATTCCTGTTTTGGCGACGAGTCTGATTTTCAATCTTTATCGCACCTTACAACAACAAGGTTTAGGGGGCGATGGTAATCACGCATTGGTAAAAGCGCTCGAAAAAATGACTACGATTGAGGTTGGTACATAAACACGATAATATATTTTGATGCCATCGGATGAACCCGATGGCTATAAATTTCTTCCATTGATGATAGAGCAAGCCCTACCCTCTTCTTCTACCTAAGTAAATGACCTTACGCGACATGTTCAAATCAAGTGACTATAGTAAAGTTTTGAGCATGAAAAGTGCTGAGTTCACCGTTCTGAGTGCTGAGAAAAATAATTCTTATTCTTACTTAGCACTCAATACACAGCACTCAGTACAAAAAATCTTGTTAAGGGCTTTCTTTACCCTCACTGATGTGGCCTAAAATTAATTGCCTAACATCAGTCAGTAATTTTTCGCTGAAAATCTAAATTGTGTTATTCGATTGATAGACGTTGATTAAAGTCAATGATAAGATGAAGCTATAGATAACTACTCATCACTAGTTCAAAAAAGGAACGGTCATCATTATGACTATCAATGATATGGAAACACAAAGCAAAGTAGATTTACCAGATAAGCCACTCATCCATGATAATATTTTAGGCACAATGGGCAATACCCCACTGGTGCGCTTAAATCGGCTGGGGCATGGTGTTCGCTGCCAAATTGCTGTTAAAGTTGAATATTTTAATCCGGGTGGTTCTGTTAAAGATCGTATCGGGATTCGCATCATCGAAGATGCCGAAGAACAAGGCTTACTGAAACCGGGTGGCACAATTGTTGAAGCGACATCAGGTAATACAGGTGTCGGTTTGGCAATTGGTGCAATCATGAAAGGCTATAAATGCGTCTTTGTGATGCCTGATAAAATGTCACAAGAAAAAATTAGTGTCTTACGGGCTTATGGTGCGCGTGTTGTGGTAACACCGACCAATGTTGAACCCGAAGACCCTCGCAGTTACTATAGTGTGGCACGTAAAATCGTAGAAGATACGCCTAATAGTATTTTAGCGAATCAATATCATAACCCAGTCAATCCGCAAACCCATATTGACACAACAGGTCCTGAAATCTGGCGCGATACGGCTGGGCAAATTGATATATTTGTGGCTGGCATCGGTACAGGTGGTACGGTTGTTGGGGTCGGCAAGTATCTTAAAGCACAGAATCCAAAAGTTCAGATTGTTGCTGTTGATCCTGTCGGTTCAATTGTGCATGACTACTTTTATACAGGGCAAATGGGCGAAGCAGAATCATACAAAACTGAAGGGATCGGTGAAGATTTCATCCCATCAAATTATGATTTTGACTTTATTGACGACATTGTGCAAGTCAGTGATAAAGAAGCGATGTTAATGACCCGTCGCTTGGTACGTGAAGAAGGTATCTTCGGTGGTAATTCCTGTGGTGCAGCCGTTGCTGGTGCGTTACGATATGCGGCTGAACGGAATCTTGGACCTGATAAATTGATGGTTGTCTTGCTACCTGACAATGGCTCGCGGTATTTGAGTAAGGTTTTTGATGATAATTGGATGCGTGAGAATCAATTCCTCGAAAGCGATTGGTCAGAAATGACTATTCAGACGGCATTGGAGCGCAAGACACGTAAAGGTCTCATCGTTGCACGATGCACTGACCCTGTCACTGATGTGATTCAGCTAATGAAAGCGAATGATATTTCACAATTGCCTGTTGTCGGCGAACGTGGTCAGTTGCTCGGTTTGGTCAAAGAAGTTGGTTTGCTGAGTTATATGCTGAATAATGGCAGTGTCGAGGCAGCCAATACACCTATTGAAGATGCTCATGTGATTGATACGAATGTGCTTGATGTGCGTCCAAATACACCAATTGAAACGGTAATGAGTGTCTTCAGCACACATGATATTGCATTGGTCACTGAATCTGTTCCTGATACAGATGATATGCGTGTTGTTGGGATTCTAACCAAGATTGATATGCTCGATTTCTTAACCAATCGGGGATAATTCAACGATACCCCTTCATATGTCATGATGAAGGGGTATTTTATCGTATTACAGCATCAAATTTTGCATAATCCCGTATTAATCTTGTAGGGCTTGTCGTAAGTCATTAAGCAAATCTTCGATATATTCGATGCCAACACTTAAACGAACTAAGGCAGGGTCAACAGCGATGTCACTATCGGCGGTACTCGCATGGGTCATGCTGTAAGGATGCTCGATAAGGCTTTCTACCCCACCCAAACTTTCCGCAAGGGCAAATAATTTGGTACGTGTCGCAAGGCGCTTGGCTTCTTCTTCGCTACCGAGGATGATACTGACCATACCGCCATAATATGCCATTTGTTTTTTGGCGATGTTATGTTGTGGATGGCTTTCTAAACCCGGATAGTAAACGCGTTGCACCTTAGCATTATCTTCTAGCATCTGGGCAACTTGCATGGCGTTTTCGCTATGGCGTTGGATACGAATGGCTAGGGTTTTGATACCGCGTAATGTGAGGAAGCAATCCATTGGTCCGGGTACTGCCCCGACTGAATTTTGTAGAAATTTGAGTTCTTTATAAAGTGCTTCATCATTCATTGCCAGCAATCCGCCAACAACATCGCTATGCCCACCTAAATATTTGGTGCTACTGTGCATGACAATATCTGCACCGAGTGTTAAGGGTTGTTGAATGGCTGGGCTGGCGAAGGTATTATCGACAGCGACGAGGACATTTTGTGGCGCAGCTTTGGCTAATTCGGCAATATCACCTAGTGCAAGATAGGGATTGGTTGGGGTTTCGAGCCAGAGCAAGCGTGTGTTATCGGTAAATGCTGCTTTGACGGATTCAATATCGGTTTGATCGACCCAAGAGAATTGAAGTCCATAGCGTGATAAGACTTTGTCAAAGAGGCGGAATGTTCCGCCGTAGACATCATTGCCGACAATAATATGATCGCCCGGATTAAAGAGGCGCATAATCATATCAATGGATGCCATACCGCTCGCAAATGCCAAGCCATAGTTACCACCTTCGAGGGCAGCAATGCTTTTTTCGAGTGCTGCACGAGTTGGGTTATCTGTTCGGCTATATTCGTAACCTTTATGAACGGCTGGTTCGGGCTGAACATAGGTTGATGTTTGGTAAATGGGGGTCATGATTGCCCCCGTTGTCGGATCAGGTTCGACACCTGCATGAATGGTGAGTGTATTGATATGCAAATCTTTGTCTGTCACTAGTTTATTCCTCGTGTGTGTGTGATTACTCTACTTAACAGACAGTGTAGCACGACACAGGCTTACTTAAAAATACTCATGATTAGTTAGAGTGAGGCGATAATATTTCAATACATTGAAGACTATTAACAAGAGGTTATTAACATTAAGAAGGACAAGAACCTTAATTATCTATTTATTCAACATCTTATATGATACGGTGGTGAATACAAATTAAAGGGGAAGTAATGACATACAAAATTAAGATTGCGCTCTTAGCTGTTATTCTATTGACTACTTTTGGGGCATCAATGGCACAAGATAATACGCCATCGGAAACGAGTGAAATGCCTGTGAATGTCAGCGTTCCAGATGGTTATGAAGTGCAAGTTAACACTGATAATGATCTTGTAATCGAATTGATAGGTGATGACAATATCATCCGTATTTTCTCGATAGAATCACTGGAAATACTCATTGAAACAAGCGATGCTGAGACGATTGAAGAGATTTTCCTTGCATTCCTCGATGAAGAAATCCTTGATTTTGAACTGACAGATGATGATTTTGTAGATATTACGTTTGAGGAATTATCAGGGTTAGTTTATGAAGCAGATAGCTATCGTGCCTTTGCGCTGGTATCACTAAGTGACTTAGATCAAGAAAAATTAGATGCAATTGTTCTAGTTGAAGGTGATATTAGCGATGATGTCTTACTCCCCTTGCTAAATTCTATCAGCGTATCTGATACTGCCCTAGCAGTTTGTCTGGTGAGTACCGATGTGGAGCGCACAGTTAGGTTGCATGTGGGACCGGGCACAAATCGTACATCAGTAGCTTTCTTGCCAGCAAACCAAACATTTGAAGCACTCGGAGAAGCTGAAGCGAATGATGGTAGTCGTTGGTTTAAACTCGATAAATCACAAGCTGCTTCAAATAGTTCTGCCTTAGAAGTATGGGTTGCGGCTGATCTCGTGATGACGAGTGGTGACTGTACAGCAGTCGGCGAAGCATTTGCACCGCCTATTATCCCGATCATCCAACAAAATCCGCCTACCACAAGTAACTCTGATAGTGACGATAGTGATTCTAATGAATCCAGTTCAACGACCTCTGCAAGTGGTGGCTTAGATGTTAACAATTTAGGTTCAGCAGAAATCACAATAGAGTTACAGGAGGGTATATTTGTCCCAACCTTTAATCAATATGCCTATTATGTTGCTCGTGTAAATGAAAGTTTAGGACTTTTTGAAACTGAATTATGTGCACGGTCTTCAGTGAGTACAACACTTAGATGTTCGATCTATGAGGCTTGGCAACTTGTTGGGCTTAATACTTTCCAAAGTACGGATCGACCTAGCTTGTATATAATTTTCAATAGCGAAACAAGTTACGGTATTTATAGTGCGGAAAATGGCGGCGCACTAAATACATTTTATGTTCGCTCATTGGATAGGTTACCTGATGAATTTGGATCGCTCTCTTCACTTGAGAATCGCTAATTTACGGCTAAAATAATACTTCAAAAGCCATCTAATTTATAGTAGATGGCTTTTTGATTACAGCTAATTTCAATTTAATCTGACTACATTGGTTTGAAGGAATTAAGCAAGTATCTCATTCTCTTTGGGTAATCCTTTAAGGGTTTGCATTGCCCAAATACCGATGACAGGACCTATTGCAAGGAAAGCAAATGCCCATTGCCAGCTAAATAGTTCGACTAAGGTTGGGATCATGCGGATGGAGAATAAGGTTAGCAAAAAT
>JBAUIA010000196.1:0-2109 GCA_049680565.1 Phototrophicaceae bacterium | reverse complement strand
TTCGATACAGCCCATACTTATTTCGATGGTGAATGTGAACGTGCATTGGGCGCATGGATTGAAGCGCGTGGTATTCGGGATGATGTTGTGATTATTGGCAAAGGCGCACATCCTGACCAAAATGGAGCGCGTGTAACCCCTCAAGCGATTACAAGTGACATCAATGAATCCTTAGAACGCCTACGAACCGATCATATTGATATTTATATTTTGCATCGTGATGATGAAAGTCAATCGGTTGAACCGATTATGGATCGCCTCTATGAGCATCACCAAAAAGGACATATTAATGTTATTGGTGGCTCGAATTGGTCACATCAGCGTTTACAAGCAGCTAATGAGTATGCAATAGCCAATGATTTACTCCCATTTACAGTCAGTAGCCCACAATTTAGCCTAGCCGAAATGATCAAACCGACATGGGATGGTTGTATCAGTATTGGGCATAATGCGGATGCACAAGCATGGTATCGCAATAATAAGATGCCCTTGCTCACATGGTCGAGTTTGGCAGGGGGTTTCATGACAGGACGTTTCACACGCGATAATCTGACCAGCTTTGAAGATTACTTCGCAAAAGTGAACATTGAAGCCTATGCCTACGATGAAAATTTTCAACGTTTAGAACGCGCTCAACACTTGGCATCCCAGAAAGATGTTTCATTACCACAACTTGCACTCGCTTATGTCTTGAACCAACCTCTTAATATTTTTGCGATTATTGGTAGTATGAGTGAAGATGAATTTGTCGAAAATGCTGTTGCACTCACCCTTGATTTATCACAACAAGAGCTTGATTGGTTGAACCTAAAAATAGAGACATTAGATACATAAGATGACGGATTTAACTGAAGTAATCTCTAATATCATTATGAATTCCTATAATTTACACAAGTCATGATTTGGCTTATAGTGCTACTTTAGCTAGATCATCATGAGGATACTATGACAACACCTGATATTCGTGGGCTGATTTTTGATATGGATGGCGTTATCGCTAATACGGATGAATTACATTACCGTACATGGCAACAACTGGCTGATGAAGAAGGTGTGCCTTTCTCACGCGAGAAATATATCTACATGAGTGGCGTTGGGCACGAAGAAAATGCAAAAACCTTTACAGAAGGCTTAGAGATTGATGATGCCACGATTGATAATTGGATGGCACGCAAACAACAATATTATGTTGCGCTACGCGATACCATTCAACCTGATGATGTAATGCCCGGTATTCCTCAATTGATTGACGCAGCAAAAGCAACAAACCTCAAGATTGCCGTTGGGTCATCAAGCCGTAATGCCCGTCCTGTACTGGAACGTCTTAATCTCGCGCATCATTTTGAAATTATTGGTGATGGTTATACCGTTAAACATCTCAAACCTGAACCTGATATTTTTTTATGGGTAGCAGGTGGCTTGCAACTCCCACCAGAACAATGCCTTGTCTTAGAAGATGCACCAGCAGGGATTACGGCTGCCTTGCGTGCTGGTTGCTATGTTATCGGTGTCGGAGAGCGTGATCTATCGGATGCTCATCATCAAGTCGTATCATTAGCGGATACCTCCTTACAAAATCTACTAGAATCCCTCAAATCATAAGCCTTAATGGCTGACATATTTACGTAACAGATTGATTTTATGATGTGGAACGTATCAGATAGTGAGTGATTTATGCCTCTGCGTGTTGCTCAATTGCTACCTGATAATGCAACTTTGGCACATTGTTTAACCATAAAAATGCAAGATACTCATTGACTACCAGCGTAATTAGAGGAGCAAAGATGTTCACACGTATTATTTCTGTTGTTATTATGATGTTTGTTATGGCAGCTTGTAACGCTGCACCAGAAGAGGTTGCTATCCAAGAAGTGGAAAGTGTGGCGGTACTAGCGACAGATGTACCCGTCATCGAAGAGGCAACAAGCGCCCCAACGGATGTCCCTGTCGAGATTGAGCCTACCGTTGAAGTTGCTGTTATCGAAGCAACAGTAGCACCAACTGCTATCCCAACAAGCCAACCGACGACTGTTCCTGTGACGAATGCCTACAATGCACCCGATTGGACAAACTTACAATTGGTCAATGCTGCTACAGGCGCAACTTTTA
>JBAUIA010000195.1:0-1611 GCA_049680565.1 Phototrophicaceae bacterium | reverse complement strand
TTCAATTCTTCTTCAGCTAATATTCGCTCGGTAATATTAATATGAGATACAACAACATGTCGTGGTGCTGGTTCATCAAATGGCGTGACACGCATACCAAACCAATGTTTTTCATCGCCACTGTGGCAAGGATATTCAAGATAGAAGGAATCAATCTGTCCATCTATAACCTTACAAATACCCTCTTTAGATAATGATGCTTCTTGAGACATAGCGCCTATTGATGTCTCACAAATAGTCAGATAATTTTCTCCAAGATAATAGCTATCCGAGCCATTGTTACTATTTGCGAAGTGCTTCCATGCGGCATTGGCATTAATAATGATGCCCTCAGCATTTAAAACAATCGTATTAGCAGGGAAGGCATCTAATGTCGTTCGCAAAAATCGTTGTATATCATCGTCTTTTTGCGAAACAATTCCGTGTTCAATTTCAAATTGTTTTTTATCAGTAATGTTTCGAGAGTTAATAATTATTGCTGCTACATCAGGATCATCCAAAAGGTTCGTAGCATGAAGCTCTAACGAAATATAATGCCCATCTTTATGTCGACAACGCAATTCCATCGTTTTCGTTATATTAGGTTCATGGATTAAATTGAGGAAAAATGTTTGAGCGTTTTGTAGATCATCAGGGTGCGTGAGTGTAGTGGGGGCTAATTGGCTATACTCCGTATGGTAAAACCGAGAATATCTGTCACGACAGCGTTACAATAGATAGTTTGTCCAGCTTTGTTCACCAGAACAAACATATCTTTACTATAGTCAAGCACTTTTTTAAAATCACTATTCGCCATGGTTCTTACCTTTAATAAACTAACAATGACAAGCCCATAACTTTATTATAGTATATATGTTATTTGCTATATTAAAAAGATACAATTATTACAAATACTTGCGCTTAAAATTATAGCTACTTCTTTTTATGCGTGTAAATCGGCACGATCAAAATTAATCTCGAACTCAAATGTTGTTCCGTCATCAACGATGCTAGTGACCCGTATCGTACTTTTCATCAGTTTAAGGATACGATGAGCAATAGCTAAACCCAAACCTGTACCGCCATAATGACGCGTATGTGAGCTATCAGCTTGAATAAATGGAGAAAATAAAGTTTGAATTTTATCTTCAGGAATACCAATGCCTGTGTCTGCAACACCAAAATGTAGTGTTGCTTGAGTTTCTGTTTTTTTAAGCAATATACAAGTTACGATTACTGATCCTTCGTTTGTAAATTTGATAGCATTACTCGCAAAAGCTGTGATAACTTGACGTAAGCGTTGAACATCGCCGTAAATATAAAGGTTATCAGGTGCGTCTATGAATATTTGAAGCTCAATGCCTTTGCTCCATGCTTGACCTTTAAATTGTTTAGTTACTACCTCCATAAAGTCTTTGATTTTAAATGCGCGTTTCTCAAGAATCATCTTGTGTGCTTCAAGTTTAGAATAGTCAAGAATGCTATTGAGCATTGTCAGTAGATTTTGTGATTGCTCTTGAATCAGGTCTATAAGTTCGCGTTGTTCTGCTTTTAAAATTGTATCTTGCATCATCTCCGTTACACCCATAATGGCATGGAGCGGAGTCCTGACCTCATGACTCATCATAGCTA
>JBAUIA010000194.1:0-3482 GCA_049680565.1 Phototrophicaceae bacterium | reverse complement strand
GTAATTGTGAAAGCATAACGATGCCGTTTTCATCAACTTATTTGGATGGTGAACCTTCTGTACCAGAGTAGATGAAACAACTTTGCTCAAAAGATTAGTGCAGACTTGAGGGCGAAGAAAAGAATGTGAGATGATGTCTGAAGCAAAGAAACAACTGTGAAAAGAATAGAACCAATAAACTCAATACACAGTAGCAAACATTCACAATATTATGACAAATTAGAAAGAATAAAAAAGCTATGAAAACATATATTAATACTGTCTTTAAATGGTGTAATGATGTCGATGAGATGCGACGATTTTATACTGATATTTTAGAGCTTCAAGAAACATTTTATCGTAATGATGATAAAAATGGCTGGCTTACTTATCAAATTGATAAAACACAACTTGTCTTCATTCGGGCAAGTGAACTCCAATAAATTGAAACAGCTTGGGCAAAATCCCCTGCCTATTCAGATGGTACAAAAGAAATAAGTTCATGGATATTTGCTTTAAGTCAAGAAAATTACCAAACTGTAATATCGCGCATTGAACAAAGCAATATACCTACTCGTCGAGGATTATTAGATAGTTCTGAATCATTAATATTTGTGCAAGATCCAATGGGTACGACTCTCGAATTATGGCTTGAAAGTAAGGAATACAAGGCATGAAGAAATTATATATGATTCAAATTGCCTCGAAAATGCAATGGCAACCATATCACATAATACTGAGTGTTATTGTCACAATATTATTATCAGCAGGCATAGTGCTTACTGTATTATCTGTTCAAGATAGTAGCCCATTACTCATAATACCACAGCCCTCACAAGCTATCGCATTAGATTGGTATTACGCAACAGATGATTGGTACTTTCGTGATAGTGTATTTAGTTCAGATGGAGAAACACACTACATATTGACCTCCAATTCCCAATTGTTAGTCATGTCTCAAGGAGAAATTCTTGATATCTATCATTTCGCAGACACAATTACTCCCGGCAGTTTGACCATTCATCCTAATGGTGATGAGCTAGTTATCGGAGCAGTTGAGCGCGTAGGCGATGAAGTTTATTATCAACAGGGTATAATTCTGACAATAGATACTGAGTTGTTAGAAATAACGGGAAAATTTGCAGCACCAGGGAGCTATAACTATGGCTACTCTATAGAGATTAACTATACAACTACTGGTGATGAAATCTATCACCTCTATAATCTGAATAATGCGGGATGCAGCCGTACATCTAATACCCTACGACGCTGGGATACGACAACATCTACTTACGAACGTATGGATTTACCCTCACCGTTTGTATTTGATTTTGCTGTCACTGATGATGTGATTGCTGTAAATTTTTCGGCAATGTGTTTTTCCTCAACTTATAATCCTAACTTAGTCCTTATTGGTAATGAGGGTGATATGTATCATTTCCCAAGCGAAGGAACATCGGGGTATCGAGATTTACAGACCTCATACGATCAACAGATGCTGATGGCGTATCTTAATAACGTTGAGTCGCCATTTCACTCAACAGTTCATATATGGAATGTTTTTGATATTGTAACCGAAATTGAGATTGACCAACGGATACAAAGAATAGCACTGAGTCCTGATAATTCACTAATTGCATTGACGCTTGTGCGTGATGATGGTGAAGATAATTCATCTCTCGAATTACACCTCTATAACCGCGATCTTAAGCTTGTGACGCTCTCGCTAGAATTAAGTAGCAATATACCAATTCAACAACTTCTGTTTAGCCCTGATGGTACAAAATTATTACTACGCAGTCCCGACCAAATAGCTGTGTTTGAACTACCACCTGATTTTCAGTTGACCAGCCCAGTACAGTTACAACACTGTTAGAACAAAAAATAGATTAATTCATATTGGCTTTAGCGGATACCAGTTTCTCACGCATCCAACGACTAAAGCAAGTTGAGCAAAGAATCTTCTTCGGGGGTGCCAACTCTATTTAGGGAGACTATCTAAAATTCATGAGATATTCAACAAAAGTCACTATTTCATCAGGAATATTTATCGTAAAATTGACCTTTTTCTATTCGCCACTAACATCTATCTCGAGCGTAAGCGAGTTCCTTAAACAAAATTCATGTTAAATTTAGTATATGGAGGTTATTTATGTTATCCACATTCTTAAATTGGAGAATGATCATTTTAATCATTATTATGTTTAGTTTTGCAATTAAAATTGAGTCGCAATTTATTGATGATTTGCCACCAATTGCTTATACGAGTTGGAGTGACTTTAGACTTAATTATGAACTCTATAATTTTACAACGCAAGACGCTGCATTAGTGAATCGCAGTGAAAACTATTTTAGTATATATAGCGGATCATATGAAATACCACCACCCGATGAATATTTATTTTCTCCTCCATCTAGACCCGACATCAGACTATCCCTCCGTCTTGATTATGATGAGAATAGGGATAGGCGATATAGAAGGTTATATCAACTATATCAGATTGTTGGAACAGATGAACAATTGCTAGCTGAGCATATTGATAATACTTTCTTCTTAGATGAACCTGCCTACTGGTCAGAAGATAGCCGTTATATGTATTTTGAAATTTTATTAGAAAATAATGATATTGCATTTGCATACTACGACTTTCATAGTCATACCTTACAAATCGAATCAGATATTTCTCTCAGGGATTGTTACATTGGATTTGGTTGTATCTTAGAAACTCGTCTAAATGACACGTCTTCAAGTATTTTACACTTAGACACTAATACTACACAAATAACATCTCTCGTAATGACAATAGAATCCACAATTTTCATAGATTTTAGACCAGATATTAACCGTTTAAGTATGTTATACGATGATAGCGCCTCACTATTAATTCTTAATACAGGAACGCTTGAAATCATTTGGCAACACACAGTACCAAGTGGACGAATTGCACTAAGTTGGGAGCTTTCACCAGATGGTGCAACAATTGCATTTATGGTAGATACTAGTGATACATTTGCTCAAGGCATATTTGATGCAGGGTATGTTTCACTAATAGACATAGCAACCGATACCCCTATAGTAACTCTTAATGACTATACACATCCAATCTCAGGTCTAGAAGACTCACCTCGCTATGTGATTCAGCATGACTTTCAATGGTTACCAAACAATCGTCTAGCTTTTGCAGCCTCCTATGAGTTTCAGCCAGATTATTATGTAGTCACATTGGATGATGGTATAGTTTATTCGCCTCAAAATTTTCTGGGAGCGATTTATGATCAGGCATGGTCTCCAGATGGTAATTGGTTGGCATATATCCATGATGGTCAACTTTATATCACTTACTGGGATGGTAGCACAGCACCACTACTTATTGTCGATGACTACGATATTGATTGTGTAGCTTGGCTTCCAGAAGAAGATTATACACCCGATATTATTATCTGTGATAAACATTGGGGGACTGGCTAACTTTTATTCATTAAGTAGCCATTTTTTAAATTTC
>JBAUIA010000193.1:0-3002 GCA_049680565.1 Phototrophicaceae bacterium | reverse complement strand
CAACCATACCGAGTTTCGACATAAGCTGGCACGCCGTTTATGTTATGGTAATCGTGGTGTTTTAAGGCAGTCTTACAAAAAAGGACAGGAAGAACAATTAGGTGCTTTAGGTTTACTGCTCAATCTCGTTGTTTACTGGAATACCTACTATCTCAATTTGGCTCTGAAAGAATTAACTGAGGCTCATCCTCAATTAGATTTAGACCCTGTAGAGCGCATTACCCCTCTTGCTTATGATCACATCCGTATTTTAGGGCGTTACTCTTTTACCCTACATCGTGCTGTGCAAGATGGTCATGCTCGACCTCTCAAACCCTTTCCAATAGATATTTGAAACTTTTTGAATGGTTTACTTTTGCTTAGATACACTTTCCGTTCCGTTGTCTCCACTTTCCCAGATTGAGGTTGACTAATTCTTCGCGGCGTAACCCTGTTGAAAGTAAGACAAACACAATCGCACGATCACGCCATGGACGTGCTTTCGCACGGAGCGGTGCTTCCTCATCAGACAACAGCCACTTGCGACCCTTTGAACGATAAAAAGGTAGAAGGCGATCACACAAATTCTTCAGTGATTGGATCTGGTCTTCATCGAGCGCGCGGGGTTCAAGAGCTGGGAGTGGCAACTCGCCAATGCCTTTGGTTGGATCACCCATCACAAATACCGTGTCATCTTGGGCATGAACCCATGTTGCGAATCCGGATAGTGATGCTATGTAATTATTGATGGTGGAGGCTGCGAGGTCTTGTGCTTGAAGATGTTTCTGCCATGCGACAACATCACGTTTCACGCAGGAACTAATGTATTCTTGACCATAACGCGCTTCAAAGAAGGCTTGAAACCGATTGAGATGTAGCTCGATTTTTCGCTCAACTTCTTCCGAACGAACACCATCTACTGCCATTTTGAGATAGTAGTCAATCCAGTCTTGCAGGCTACCTGATTGAGGTTGCGACATCACTAATCCCTTTCCTGAAGCACTTTAACAAGGATAATGATACCCTAAAACACCCATTTTGCTATTATTTCAACCTATTTGCTTCACAGAAGAGGCGTTTCCTGAACCACCTTACCGATGCTTTTCGCTGATTTAATATCACTTGACCATACCCTACGGTATAGATCCAAATATCAGATTATTATTCATGAATAATGGAAGGTATGGAGTTTCTATAAAGTTGTCATCTGATAGGTCTTGTAACCACCAATGATTACTGGTATCTAGTGTAGATGACCAATCCTCAAGATGTAATGCACCATGTAATTCCCAATTAGAATTCGAAGCCAATGTTAACGGATAACTTATTTCTGTATAGTATATCTGATTATCATGTTGTCTTGGCGCGTTGACCACAGCAGAATCTGTTGAATCCCAGTAAATTTCAAAAACGTAATCATCGCCTACTTTATCTGCATCAACTTGAAAATAGAAACGAATCGCAAGGCTATCAAGTGTTTGCGGTGATTCATTTATAATACGCATTTGAAATTGTATCTGTTGGTTGTTATTAAGAGTTATACGTTGTTCGACAGAAACACCTGCAATTTCAGATGTCACATGAATAGGCATCGGTGTCGGAGCAACCACAGTATTTGTTGATGTTACCTCTACCTGCGGTGTATTTGTTGGTAATGGTGTTAATGTTGGCACAACAACAGCAATTTGTTGTGGTAGTTTAAATGATTCTGCGGGATGGTTAAAATAACCTGCCATCAGCATTGCTGAGAGTAATTGCCATGAATCATTATAATAACCATCAGATGATTGACGTAGCACTGCGTTATAGGCTTGCTGGCGACTGGTATTATTGGGTGCTCCCACTTGCCGGCATGATGATCGAGCGGGTTCAGTCATGCCCCAGATAGCATTAGCAGCATGTGCAATAAAAAATGTATCCGTATAGCCATTAACAGGTGTGCCATCTAAACGATATTCTGATCGCACATTGCTGAGACCAATCCCATCAAAAAAGCCACCGATTTCATTTAAAGCAGTATTCGCACGCACATCATTAAACCAATAGCGTGACAGAGCCAAACGCCACGATACACGCGCAGCATCCCAGCCCCAATAGGCTGATGTTTCACCTTGCCATTCTACAATTTGAGCCTGTCCGTCATAGGTAGTCCAGTTTGGTACAAGTCCTGAGCAATCAGCTAATTGTGCTGTTTCAAGCAAATCATAGTTTCGGTTGATTGCATCTTGCCATTCTGTGTTACTGGTAAGTTCGGCAAAAATTTCAAAATAGGCAGGCGCAAAATAAGATAGGTTCGTAATACCAGCAGGGTAGTCACAGGATAAACACCATAGATCACCGGGTATTAATTCATAGCCTTGATTATTGGATAAACCAGCAGCGGGTTCATCACCACTTTTATCAACTTCATGTGTCCAAATAGCGTTAATCATATCTCTAGCAGCAACACAGTAGTCGAATGTTACTTGCCAATCACCCTCTTGTACACGACGACACGCATAGACAAGTGCCATTGCCATATCAAGATCAGCATCAGTTGCTGCACCCTCATCTATGCGTTGTCTATCTTGCCCAATATGCCACGACATCAAGCCATTTCGATTAAAGTAGGATGTAGCATATATCCATAGCTGGTCGAACACAGATTGATCATTCATTAAAACAGAAAAGAGCATTCCATAAGATTGCCCTTCTGAAAAAGTAGCTTGTGTTTGTGCATCGGCAATAACACGTACAGAATTTCTACCGCTGATAATAATAGGTTCAATATAATTGCGTTGCCAATTATCCCATAAACGATCAATATCAGATTGATTATAATCAACAATAAGTTGTGATTGTGACATTTGTGCTTGCCCAACACTCGAAAATATTAACAGGAAGAAAATCAATAAAATCTGAACGCGAACCATAATCTATCTAACTCCAAAAAACTTACAGCTTATTGGTATCAAATAATATCCTTCATAAATAACACTTTAATTATAACAGTGTAATATATCAAAACAATGGTACGAAACACC
>JBAUIA010000192.1:0-25608 GCA_049680565.1 Phototrophicaceae bacterium | reverse complement strand
CTATTTGAAAAATATTATAGCAGAATGCAGTCCGAGTGCAACACTGAAAAAAAGCCTAATTATTCGCATGAATCCGCCCTGCGTGCTATTATCACTGTAATAGAATTTGCATCTTAATGGGGATTTGAACTGTGGATAGAAAATGGAATGTAACGCAAGAGATCGAACAAGCGCATCAAGCACAGGTGTTTTCAGGTGGGGCGTGTAACATCTTAGATGAAAATGGTAAATTATTGCGGAATGGTGAACGCGATCATATTAATGATTGGCTCACTGAAAAGCAATTTTTAATTTTCGATCCGCAAATTCATCCTGATACACATGGGGAAGAATATCTGTTTGAAAAACACTCAAAAATTGAAATTATTGCGCGTGATGCTGCAAAGATTAATCTCTATGAGATTTCGCCTCGTACCTTTGGTGGCATTACCAGCCTTGAAATTGCAATTGACCACTTCCGTTGGCATGAACCCATGGTATTGTATTTCTCAGATGGCTATACGCTCGAAGATAATATCCCAGAACATGATGTCTACGGCTCGCCGAAATTTGTTCCCTATGGCATTCATAAAAATGATACCGCTAATATGGCACATTATCGTGAGATGCGTAAAAATGCAAATAATATGCGTAAATTTTTGATGCGATTAGCCCGTGATATGAGCAACCTGACTGTTAGTTTCTCGCGCACATCTACTGAACGCGATGTTGTCATCACATCAGATCGGATGCACGCAGCCGAAATTTTTGAAGCTGTTGTCAAAGCGCTCAAAGGCGAACGAGTTTTCATTCATTTTCCATCAGATGTTACCGAGCAAGATGCAAATGGCAATCCCATTTTCCTTTGTCCTGATAACCCTGCACAATATCAGTTACACGCATGGCTTGACCAATATCTCGATGCTGGTAATGAATTGCGTGCTAAAATTGCGGAATTAGTTAATGTCAATGTGTTTGTACGGGTGGTCTATACACAACGGAATGCCATCAGTGCATTGGAAGAACTACTCAAACTGAAAAAAATGTTGAAAGACTCTGATGGGTAATTTTACAGTCAATCTCATTTTTAGTGCGGTCTTTGGTGGGTTCGCATGGAATAGTCTACCGCGTGGCTGGCGATTTTTCAAAATAGGCTGGCTGGCTGTTCGCAATCATCAGCAACAAGCCAAAAATGATTTCGATGTTGAGCAACAACGTGATTTACAATCAGGGTCAAATTTTCTGATTGCAGGGACAGCATGGCTCTTTGGTGGCATTATCTGTGCAGCTTTAGCGATTATGTTTACACTCTTTGCGATTTTTGATATTGGAATTTTCAATTTTATCTCGTAAAAAGGAGCAATTCACGATATGATGTTGCGTACCTGTAGGGCGATTTTTTCGCCCTATTTTTATGTCAATATTATCATTTGAAAGTCCTATGATCTCATTTTTTCGGGCGTGTTTAATCAGTTGTTTGTTCATTGTTTTAGTCGCTTGTGGTAGCAATCCATCTGTTGCTGTTGTAACCATTCCTGCTACTCAGATAGGGGCAGGTGCGCCAATTTATACAGCGACAGCTAGCTTCACACCCAGTATCACGCCCACGATGACCGCAACACCCACGCTAACACTCACGTCAACGGCAACCGCAACCTTCACAAATACGCCAACGCAGACCGCAACGGCAACCGCGACGAATACACCGACAAGCACAGCAACGCAAACAGCATCACCGACACCAACGACTGCCTTGTTATCACCGACACAAATTAATTTAGCAGGTGCGCCAGTAGCGATCCCGATTGCTGAAGCAAGTCTCAGTGACCCTGTAGGGTGGAGTTGTGGTGATTTTCCTTGTGCTGATGATATTGATGGCTTTTTAGAACGCATCCGTGTGCCTGATGGGTTTGATGTCGCGCATGTGGGACGTTTTGATGGGCAAGTTGTGCAAATTGCTTATGGTCATGACGAGCGCTTGTATGCCACTGTTTTAGAAAATGGCACGCAATCAGGCGCAGTCTATGTAATGAATAGTGATGGCACATCAGAACGCTATAGTGATACGATTATTTCGCCCAATGGCTTGGTGTTCCAACCGGGGACTGATGTCTTATATGTTTCAGGGCGGACAACGCTAACAAGTGGTGGGGCGCTGTATCGTGTTGACGCAAGCAGTACAACCCTCATCATTGATGATTTACCGTGTTGCTTCCAAATTATCGGTAATCAGCCCAGTGGTTTAGCATTTGGCGTAGATGGATTACTGTATATGGGTATCGGTGCAATCACCGACCATGCAGAATCCTCACGCCCTGCATCACAACCATTTGCTGATATATTGCCCTTAGAAGCAGGCATTTTACAAATTAACCCCCATACTGGCGATGTTACTTCTTATGCCCAAGGCTTGCGCTATCCTTTTGATATTGCATTTGATACGAACGGACAGTTATTCGCAAGCGACATCGGCTTAGTCACAGGGGAAGGGGATCGTATTTTGGCAATTAGCCCGAATGCACATTATGGATTTCCTTATTATCGTACACGCGGTTGTGAGGATTGTCCGCCACGCCCTGCAACCCTTGAGGTTGTCCCTGATTTACTGACATTGCCAAATTATTCTATTCCGCACGGACTAGCAGTCTATACAGGAACACAGTTTCCACAGAATATGCAGAACACACTATTCATCACCTTATGGAATGGTACAGCATGGGGGCAGCGCGTTATCTGGCTTGATCCTAATGACCCAACCTTAGCCAGTGACGACTATCAAGCAAAAGCATTTATGACAGGGTTAATTCGCCCAAGCGATGTGATTATTGATCGTAATGGTTCATTAGTGGTAGCAGATTTCATCTATGGTAATGTATGGCGTGTGCAATATAGCGGAGCATCTGGCTTTGCACTGCCAACGGCAACGCAAGCAAGTGGCTTTCTCTTACCGACTAATACGCCACAAAATTAGGCAATTAGTAATTGGAGGAGGATCGCAATAATAGCGACTCCAATACCAAAAATACTGCCGAGGGCAAGCACGCGGATTATATTCAATTTGGGTGTCTTAGTTGGTGTAACATCTGCTATGATGCGTCGTTCCTCTTGCGGTTGTGTTTCGCCAATGAGGTCATCCAGCATACCTTGTGCTTGTACATTTGCAGGATTGATCGTCAAAATATTGGTGAGGCAAACTCTGCGATCTGCATCATTATCGATCACCCACATTAAAGCCGTCCAGACCTGCTCATTATTTGGTTCAAGCATGGCTGCTTGTTGCCAATAATTGTGAGCAGTCTTATCATCCCCTTGTGCATGAGCAACTTGCCCTAAACGCATCAAGCGATCAAATGTGAGTGGTGTTGTCGTTTTTGTTCTAATGTATGCCATAAGCCATATTACAAATTCGTTTCATAACTTTATTATACGATAAGATGAGCAACTGTATAGCGTATTGCAATAATTCCAACGAATTTCAAACCTGACTTTTACAAAAATAGCATTTATGATTGTCATTCGATTACCCTTAACGGGTAACTTTAACATGCAACACATCCATATCTCATCTATTAGACGTATAATTAATAGCATACTCGATAAACATTAGTGAAAAGTAATTGCAATGCCAAAATCCGTAGTAAGGGTTGATAATTTGACAAAATCTTATGAACAAGGTGGTAAAGTTCGCAATGTTCTCGATAATGTCACATTAGATATTTACGAAGGTGAAGTATTTGTTCTGCTCGGTAAATCAGGCAGTGGTAAGAGTACCTTACTTAACCTCATCAGTGTAATAGATATACCTGATGCGGGCGAAATTACCGTTAATGGAACAAATATCACGCAATTGAGTGAACGTGAACAAACCTTATTCCGCCGTGATAACATTGGTATTATCTTTCAATTTTTCAACTTGATACCCACATTGACTGTTTTGGAAAATATCACGCTGCCACAAGAATTGGCTGGCAAAGATCGGCAAGAGGCAGCTCGTAAAGGGCAAGTGTTACTCAAGCGTGTTGGCTTAGAAGACCGTGCCGATAGCTTCCCAGATAAATTAAGTGGTGGCGAACAACAACGGGTTGCAATTGCACGAGCGCTCATTCATGAGCCGTCCATCGTATTAGCGGACGAGCCAACAGGTAATCTTGATGAAGATACAGGCGAAAGCGTGATGCAACTCCTGCTTGATCTCACCCGAACGGCTGGTAAAACCCTTGTTATGGCAACACATAGCCCAGAAATTGTCCCATTAGCAGACCGTGTTGCACGCATTAATGATGGACATATGGTAATTACATCACAAACAGCAGTTCAAAAAGTCGTTCCAGTTGTGGAAACTGCCTGATAAGACATCTTTACAATTTGGATGTAATCTCACTTTTGTTTTTTTGAATATGGTATCATAATAGAAATATGTAGAATTGAGATATACTCAATTATTACATTGTATAACGGATCGTTATTATTTAATAATAGATTCTTACAAAGCTAACGTCCGACACTGTAGCATTTTTTTAAACCGTAGGACCGTAGCGTTCAGCAAAACGCAGGCAGTAGGCGAAAGGTTGACACGCCATGTCAGACCCGAATATCGCGGATCTCAATGCAATTCTATCCGAACTACGGGATACGAACAAAGATAAGCGCCGCACAGCCGTTATGAAACTAGGTATGCTAGGCGGCTCCGATGCCATCCGGGCACTCATCCGTACACTAGAAAACGAATACGAAGACCTTATCGTTCGCGGACGTGCCGCAATGATGTTAGGTAAAGTGGGTGATCGCAGCGCAGTTGCGCCGCTCATTCGTGCATTAGATGCTCCCGGTTATAAAACACCGCTCTACGCTGTAGAATCTTTAGGGCAGTTGGGTGATGACCGTGCGATTGTGCCATTGCTATTTATAGCCGAAAATGGTCGTGATCGCTTGCAAGAATCAGCACGTGCAGCATTGGATAAATTGGGTTATATACCTGATGAAACCAATATGGAAGACGATTTAGAGGCTGAACCACTCCTCTGAGTCCGATTAATACCTAGATGATGACGTGCCTCTATCAATGGATAGGGGCATACTACTCTATCGAATATAACATCATTGATACGATATTACCTCGTTGCTTAAAGCCGTCAATTCAGATTATTATCATATAAAAAAAGACCAACAATTTAGGTTAGTCTTCTTTGATGGTTATTCCGTTTTAGATGTGTAAAAAGATAGCGGTTTCAGATAAGGTGCAGCTATGTTGACCTTATACTTTTGGACGAGGCAAGCCATCGTGCCTACAATTTTATCTAATTGTTGATTGAAGTTGCTATCATTTAATTAATGGTCTCATCGTTGCTCAAAGGCATACGGATTATGAAGGTTGTGCCTTCATTGAGGGCAGTCTCGAACGTGATCGTGCCATTATGCAAATCAACCGCTTGTTTAACAATTGCTAACCCCAAGCCTGTCCCTGCTACACCATCAACATTGGTCGCACGATGAAACGGTTCAAATAGGCGCTCATGATCTTCTTGTGGAATCCCTCTGCCAGCATCTTTAACAGTTATAATAATGTTATTAGCCTTATCGAGATTCAATGAGAGAATAACTGATTTTCCCGCAGGGGAATATTTGATTGCATTTGAAAGTAAATTCGTCAATGCGCGTCGCAACATACGACGATCAATGCGCGTGAGTAACTTCTTGAGTTCGCAGCGAAACACAATCGAATGAGTTTGGCTATAGATAAAATCAAATTCATCAACGATGTCTTGGCAATATACAACAAGATTGACTTGTTCAATATCAATACTGAGTCCTTCTGCTTCAGAACGGCTCAATGTCATGACATCTTTGACCATATCACGTAAATAACCTACTTGCTGCTGGATATTATCGAGCGCTTGTTCATTTTCTTCAGGGGTAGATACATCTCCATATTTTTTGAGCATATCGTACGCCAAGCTAATTGATGCTAATGGCGTATTGAGTTCATGTCCCATCATGGATAAAAACCGATTTTTAAGCGTACGCAATTCTCGCTCTTTATCCAATGCAATTTGCATGCGCTCGCGCTCAATAATTTCGCGTTCCATGCGTTTACGATAGGTTATATCTTGGATGATACACGTATAAATTACAGTATTATCAAGTTGTAGGCGGTTAAGCGAGAAATACATAGGAAACTGTCCGCCATCTTTACGTATCCCTATTATTTCATGCCCATGCTGACCATTGAGGCGATGAAACGAGGTCTCATCCGTAAAGCGTTCAGTCATAATATCTTCAAGGTGCAAATCAATCAATTCATCTACTTGATAGCCAAAGATACGTGCTGATGCGCGATTCGCTGTTTCGATTAAACCCTGAGCATTGATTGTGATAATGCCATTATTAACATTATCAATAATCGCTTCAATCCGTTGTTTACTTTCAGAAAGCTCGACTTGAACGCGCTTTAATTCAGATACATTTTGGTGTGCTACAATCACACGGATATTGTCGTACCAATCAAAACGACTCACTCGTAGTACAAACCAACGTTTTGTGGTTGGGCTATGGCAAGGATACTCCAATTGAAAATCATTGACCTTACCACTAACAATATTGCGAATGCCATCGGCAACGACAATTGCATCGCGTGATTTGAGTTTTGCTGATGCGTCACATACAGCAAGATAATTTGTACCAATCCCATAAGTTGGATCATTATAGTTATTGAGGTCAGCAAAATGCCGCCAAGCAGCATTAATACCAATAATTGTTCCGTTTTCATCTAAAATTGCAATATGTGCGGATAGCGCATCAAGCGCCGATTGCAAGAAATCTTCAGTTTCAGTAATTGGTCGATTATAATTGTTGTGTGAATCAGATGGTATCAGCAAGGAATCCTCCCTCGCAATTATAAAGTTAAATAAAGTATACCATCATTTTGTTATCTTATCTTGCACTAATCTTAGTACCAATTTATGATTCGCTTGAATCAAGGCTGAATATTTTAAAATTATGAGTTCTTATGCTGTATTATTATTTTTTTGTGTATTATAGAGATAATCACAATGCGGAATAAAATTCTTGCAAGAAGGAGACGCTCTGTGAACGACTTATCTGATAATGAAATGAACGAAGAACCGAAACCTATTCCGAAATTACCGAAACCCAAGCCTTTTCATATCACAGAACCACATGAAGAACGTGGATTATGGTGTTTTTGGCTCACCGCCGATGATGACGTTTTACAGTTTGTTCATAAGTTGAATTGTATTATTGTGCCAAGTTTTGGGCGCACCCCATTTGGACGACGCTTGATGGGGCGTACCATGTTTGCATTTAATCCCCGCTATGACCATGAAGAAACATGGTTATGGTTACACGAAGTCCTCGATAGCGAATCGAAGCAAATCGAGTTGAGTGAGAATTGGGAAGATGCGATTCGGGACGCGCATATTAGCTCTAACGAAACCTAAAACGGTATATGAATGGGGAAGTTAATGCGACTTCCCCATTTAATTAATCGCTATAAGATGCACCATACGCTTGCTTGCCTTCCAGAATTTGCCGTAAACGGAATAAATCTGTACGACTTGTCATATCAAGGCTGATGGGTGTCACAGAAATCACCTTATCGTGCATTAGTGCATAAACATCACTATCTGGTTCTGCTTGTGCTGGGTCTGCTTTATACGCATACCCTAACTTACCGCCATCGCTAAGAGAGGCACGTTCGGGACGAGTAGGCCAATAAACCCGACGACGGCTTAAACGAGTCATGCGCCATTCTGTCCGCGATGTGGCTTCCCAAGGGACATCAATTTTAAGAATATCAACATCATCAGGCATTGCTTCATGTTGCATCTGCCATTTGCCAATGTTGGCTGTAAATTGTGCAGCAACACTGAAATCAACATCATCAGAATAAGATAGATGTAGATCAAACGGTGTTTGTTGGCTAACTGCTAATGCAGGAATACCCAAACTCGCAGCTTCAAGCGCTGCCCCAACTGTGCCTGAAATAGTGACACCATTGCCTGTATTATCACCATAATTAATCCCCGAAACCACCAAAGCAGGTTTACGGTCTGCTAATTCCAGCACGCCATGTTGTACCGCTTGAGCAGGTGTGCCATCGACTGCATAGGCAGTGCAATTTTTGAGATCAATTACAGGGGTTTCATACGGATAAATATGTCCCTTGCTATAGCTGGGTAAGCTACGCCCCATCCCTGATTGTTGTTCACGCGGAGCAACAATCAATAAATCGCCTAAACCTTCAAAGGCTTGTGCTGCTGCCCATAAACCGGGTGATTGGATGCCATCATCATTTGTAAATAAAATGAGCGGTGTGTGCTTGTCACTCATACATCTATCCTTCATGTATCATCAATAAAGCCTCTCAGATTGCCAGAGGGTAGAACTCATCATAGCTGATAAAAGTTAATTTTAGGTTAATCTTCAAGATGATGACATGATGATTGATTTAAAGATGAAGGTGAAAACGATCATGTTTTGTCCATTCGCGCATGGCATAGCCATCCAGCAAATGATACGTCGCCAGTTGCTCGTTACGTTGACCATCGTATCTTATTTCGTGGAATACTCCGTTAAGCGATGTTGCCAGACGCTGTGTATCATCGGATGTCCAAGCTGCTGCACCACGTGCCGTATGAAAATTAGGATGTAATAAAACCTTAGCGAATCCATTATATTCTTGGGCTAATTCCGCAGCCATATATCCACAAAGTAAATAATCATCAGGACTTTCGAGGAAACCTAATAATTGAATACGATATTTTGGGATTGCTCCTAATTTCAATTGAAGCTCTTGCAGTTCAAGTGTTGTTGCATGGCTATCTTCCCAGTTTTCAGGTTCAAACGCTTGCAAATCCACACTAAAAGGACGCACACCATTGGTAATCGGATAAGCAACATCTAATTGCGTGCCATCAGTGACACCAATATGCCAATACTGATGTATTTTAGCTTCAATAGTTTCATGTAATGTTAAAATGTCTTGTCTGAATACGGTATCTTGGGTTTCTTCTGCCCATAACTGCAAGCGTAATAATAAGAGTTCACGTTGATCGCGGATATGGTCATGATGGCGTTGATTACGCCGTGCAAAAGGTCGCCGACGTTCTAAGGTAGATGAAATTGTTGCGAGCCAAACATGCAAGGCTTGCATTTGTAAATCGGTGAGGCGTGAAGGAATCAGAATATCAATTGATGGATTTGGCATTGTATTAATAATAACTCCGCAAAAATGTTCCAAAATAATACCAGATCACTCCTTAACTTGAACCGTCAATTAACCGATGATTGCTAAAGTTAGGCTTGTAAGTCATCGACACTAACTTTAGCCTTATATGATGAATCATTATTCTAATGTTCAAAGGGTTTTATCCATGAAGCAATTGTTTGTTGGAATTATTGTCATCGTTTTACTATCATTTGGGGGACAAGGGCAGTTTGAAGCACAAGAGGCGACAATTTTAAATAATTATCCTGACTGTAATTTCACAACTTCAGAAGATGAAGCAGGTTTGCAACTTGGGGCAGTTGTAATTGACCTTGATACACGCTTAGGCTGCGTCCAAAATTTGGAGCGTGTTTTCAATGTAGCGAGTGTTCCGAAGATTTTTATTGCAGCAGCGTATTATGATGGACTTATCAATGGCACAATTAATAGTGCAGGGCGCTTGCAATTTACCCGTAATTATTGGATGGGTGGCTCTAATGATTGTTTGCGCGAAACTGACATCGGTAATGTATATACCTACGAAGAATTAGTCGAATTTATGATTAATTGTAGTGATAATGCAGCCACATGGATGATGATGGATACCATCGGATCGCAACGGGTTAATGCTTATGTTCAAACATTGGGTATCGCTGATATTGGTGAAATTATTCCCTACAGTGAAGTTGACCGCTTAAAGCTCACCTTTTTAGATGAGCGCTGGGCGACGATTCCAGCAGGGATTGTCTCACGCTACTATCGTAGTGGCGATACATCAGGCTTATTAGAATATTTCTCAGAGATTCCAGCACGTCCTAACCGTGATGAATTTACAGCCATCAATCAGCAATATTTTGATACCTATACCTATAACACACTGACACCCTACGCGATGGCAGAATTTATCTTGCTGATGCGTGATTATCTAATTGATGGCACACCCCAACAATGGTATGTGGCAACAAGCGTTTTCAATGTGATGCTCTATACCCAACGCCAATATAGTACACAATCCATGCACGGGCAGGCATTCATTGCCAGTAAAAATGGCTTTGATCGGGGATTACTTGCTGAAGTGAATGTTCTCTTTAATGACCTTGATAACCGTGTACCATCAGGGATTGTTCTGTTGTTCGGGCAATACGACTCTTTATCAGGGGGGCGCAATAATGCACAATTACCGAATCGCTTTGGTGATGCCCTCAACGATACATTTTTTGCCTTATCGCCACAAATCCGTGATGTGATGTATCCGAATTATCGGCAACCGACTGTGCAAACTAGTTTTATGTTATCAACCGTCGTATTTAACGATCAAAGCAGTATTGCAACTTGTTGGAATCCCTTCTTCAATGCAGATTTTGATGCAACACTTGTCCCTACAATGGAGAATTGCTTCAATAATATGCGTCCACGTATTACGTATCCTGTGGGTGAAAACCTTGCACTTGGTTTGATTCTAAGAAATCTAAATTTTTCTGATACCCGACTCACTTTTTTGTATACCGCGCCTGATAATCGACAATATTCTTATCAGATTGATCGCCAAAATGTAACGAGTTCGGGTATTTACTGGTTTCATCCGATTGATATGGCAGGTCAGTGGCAAGTTGATATTTATGTCAACCTCATCCACGCCCATTCAGAAACCATTTTGGCGCAACGCTAGTTGAAGTGACCGTATCACGCTATCATTAGCAATAAGAATTATTTAAATGATTGATCTGGAGTATTGTTATGGTACAAATTGATTATGATGCACGTTTGAAGACACTGATGTCATCAGTTGCAGCCGATGTTGTTGCCTTAGTCCCCGGTCCCAATATGGAGTATTTTACAGGCTTACATTTTCATTTATCGGAACGTCCGACAATTGCCTTTGTCCATGCGGATGGTTTGTCATTTGTGATTCCACAATTGGAAATGACGAAATTGACCAATCGTCCTGATTTAGAAGTCCAAGCCTTTGGCTGGAGTGATTCTGATGGTTATGAAGCGGCTTTTAAATCGGCAGTTACGGCATTAGGTATTGATGGCACGGCTCAACTGGGTGTCGATGGTATGACGATGCGCGTGTTTGAATGGTTAGGCTTGGCTGCTGGTGGTGCGAGTGTCCGCGAAGCTATGGATGTTGGGCAAGATTTGTTACTGGTGCGCTCTTATAAAACTGACGATGAAATCGCACTGATGCAAGCTGCAATTGACCTGAGCGAAGAAGCGCTCAAACGTACAATCGCATGGGCAAAAGTGGGCATGACCGAGTTAGAAATCTCGAAAAAACTCACAGATGAAATGAGCAATTTAGGTACAGATGGCTTGGCATTTGGCTCGCTAGTTTTAACAGGTGAAAATAGTGCCTTACCACATGGCTCATCAGGGAATCGTGTTTTGGGCGCGAATGAATTTTTGCTCATTGATTTTGGCGGTAAAAAACAAGGTTATCCTGCCGATATTACACGCACGTTTTGCTTAGACGAACCGACTGAACAAATGCGAGAAATTTATCAAGCAGTGCTCGATGCAAATTTAGCAGCACAAGCAATCGCAAAACCGGGGGTTACGTGCCATGAGGTTGATAAAGCTGCTCGTGATGTGATTGTGGCAGCAGGCTATGGTGATTATTTCACGCATCGTTTAGGACATGGTTTGGGATTATCAGGACATGAACTGCCCAATATTGCTGAAAATAATCATGTACCGCTCGAAGAAGGCATGGTTTTTACTATTGAACCCGGTATCTACTTACCCGGTGTTGGTGGTGTCCGCATTGAAGATGATGTTGTTGTGACGGCGGATGGTATCCGTAGCTTAACAACATTCCCGCGTGAATTATAGGAGGTTTTAAGCGATGGTAGAGCAATTAAGTGCTGATCTCGCACGCCAAAATAATGAGCCATTATATGGAACGATTAAATCATCTGATGTTTGGTTATTGCTAGAATATAATGGTGTTTATACCCAACAAGCATGGGAAGACGCGCGTATACCTGATGCTGTGAAAGCAAAATTAGATGCTTTCCCTAATGGACATCCTTTATTAATTCGCCAGCCTGACCAAGTGTATGCCCATGATCGCTTGACCAGTTTATTCATCGTTGATGCTGCTCATGCAACACCTGCGATTTATCATCTAAAATTACAATCGTATCAGGATATTCTCGATATTGATTTAGAGGCGGTTCGTGCTGGCACAGTGGTTGATGCTAGCAATGAACCGCTTTATGTCATTTGTACCAATGGTAAGCGTGATGTGTGTTGCTCCAAATATGGTATCGCCCTCTATAATGCGATGGTTGCAAAAGCGCAGCATCATGTTTGGCAGTCGAGTCATATCGGTGGACATCGTTTTGCAGGGACAATGTATTGCTTCCCTGATGCGATCTGCTATGGCTTTTTGCAACCTGAAGATGCAGGTGATGTTGTACAATCTTATTCTCATCGCCGATTATTACTCGATAAACTGCGCGGACATGCGATTTACGATAAGCCAATCCAAGCAGCCGAATACTTCCTACGTCGTGAACTCAATAACAGTGATCTTGATGCTGTTGTGTATCAAAATGATGTCCAAGACACTGATGTTTGGTTTGTGACCTTTAGTGTTGAGCATGTTGCTTACAAAGTGACGCTACAAGCTGCACCATCTATACAGGTACTAGCAACTACAGGCGATGAGTTCTTGAAAGACATTCCACAATTTAAGTTGGTTGATGTCAAGCAATTGCCGTAAATCAACTTACGATCTCAAGGAGAGATAACCATTATGCCGCGTTCAATCCAAGTGGCAACCATTCAGATGGATAATATATCCCAATCAGTTGATGAGCGTTTGCAGAGTGCAGCTTCATTGATTGCTGATGCGAAGGCAGGCGGGGCAACCCTCATCGTTTTACCTGCCCTGTTTAATACAGGCAAAACATTCTTAGAGACCAATTATGAACACACAGAGCGCTTATCTGATAGCACCATGCAGTGGATGTGTCAGCAAGCGCAACAACATCAGGTACATCTTGTAGGGTCATGGATGGTGGTTGATAAAGATGATACCTATCATACTGCTTTTCTGATTGCTCCCGATGGCACACAATGGCGTTACGACCAACAGCATCCGCAATTATGGGAACGGGTTTTTTATCGTGATGGGTCTAGCATTACTGTTGCGGATACTACACTTGGCAAAATTGGCTTTTTGATCGGTTGGGATATTGCACACCCTGATATTTGGGAACGCTATGCTGCAAAAGTTGATTTGCTGCTCGTCTTACATAGCGAACTCGATTATAAACAAGCACAATTGCAATATGCTGATGGTGTGACTATTCAGGCACAAGATTTGGGCTATCTTGCGAAGTGGCTTATAAAAGCGACAGCAAATTATTTAGAACAAGATATTGTTGCACAAGGGCAATGGTTACGAGTGCCAATTATTAGTGCAGGCTTATCGGGAAACATGCGTAGCATTTTGCCAGCGCCGTTCTTTTCTGTGCAAGGCTTGTTGTTGGGTAAGCCTGAATTATGGGAACGTGCCGATGCACAATATGCTGATATGACATTGACCGCGCCTTTTTATCAACACACGCAAATCCATGATGCCAATGGTAAATTGTTATCAAGCACTGGCGTAATCGGTGATGCTATTGTCACGGCTGAGATTACACTAGCAGATAAAATCCCCTTACCTGTAGATAAACCGCAACCGACTATGCACTCCAGTGATGCTGCACGTTTTATGATTGATGTCATAAGCGGTGGTTTGATGACACTGACCTATCGACGAGGTGTTCGTCGGCAATGGGGCGCACGCATGGCACCCAAAGATCATAGTACGCATATTTGGGTGCGGGTTGTGATGATTGTCGCTGTGATCGCAGCCGTGTTAGGACGCTTATTGTTACCCAGTCGGCGCTAACTGACGCTCATCCTACTCTATATTGACCGCCTTTATCTGCTTGCTATACTAAGCTATCTTAAAAGAGCAATCTTTTTATCTATTCAAAATTTCCATGTTGTGATGACGTTTGCCTATCATCACAATTGTTATCAGCAAGTAGATAAGGTCAATATTTATGGCATATATACCAGAACCACCGATTCATGAAGATGATACGAATCCATCCATTGCTTTTCGCCCTGCGGATATGGATGCGCGTATTGCTAACATGCAATCTGAACAAGCATCAACGCCGATGCTCCAACAAGCCATCGGTTGGGTGAGTTTGCTAGGTGCAGTCGTTTTTACAATTGCTACAATCGTTGTTGTATTGTTACCCAATAACACGACACCCACGCCTGATGATGCAACGATTACTACAGAATCTGTCAGTGTCTTGCCAACCATTCCAAGCGATATTGAGCCTGTTATCCCAACTGAAATTGTTGAGGATGTTGCACCACTACAGCTTATCAATGATAGTGTGCCACCGATTGTTGATGCCTCCCAATTGGTGAGTGTTTTGGATGCGCCAGTTATATCAGATTCACCTTTGTTACGCTTACAGTACAACCCCTATACAGTGGTCAATACAGAGCGCGCGCGTAGTGAATTTGTCAATTACACAGTTGTACAAGGCGATACCATTGATGAGATTGCGATACGCTATGGCATCAAGTCCGAAAGTATCGCATGGTGTAATGATCGTCGTGTGGTGATTGTATTGCGCCCGGGAGATATTTTGCGGATTCCGCCTATTGATGGGGCTTGCCATGAAGTATTCAGTACCCGTGATGAAACCATCGCAGAAATTGCTGAAGATTATAATGTCGATGATCCCTTTAGCATCATTGATTCGGAATATAATCGCAATCAATTGCCAACGAGTGTGACACCAACAGACCGCTTATTAGGCGGTACGAATCTCTTTATCCCTAATGGAGAAGGTCCTGTCATCACATGGGATGAAGGCACACAAGAAACAGATTCATCAGGGAATGTGATTGGTGTGGGCTTTGCAAATGGTCAAGCAGGCAGTTGTGGCTCAGTTACGCCGTCGGGCTTTGTCGGATGGGGCAATCCATTATCTAACGGGACATGGGTACGTGGTTTTTATGCAGGGCATTCTGGTTTAGATATTTCTGCACCAACAGGGACACCCATCTATGCTGCGAGTAGTGGTAATGTCTTGTTTTCTGGCTTTAGTCGTTGGGGTTATGGCAATGCCGTTGTACTCGAACATGGCGGTACGTATTCTACCGTCTATGGGCATATGAGCCAGATTAATGTCAGTTGTGGTCAGTTTGTGGTGATTGGTCAATTGATCGGTTATGTTGGCAGTACAGGTAATTCATCAGGACCGCATTTACATTTTGAAATCCAAGTCAACGGTAGCGCTGTTAACCCAAGCGGTACACCGGGGATTGGCTGGTAAATTAATAGCTAAGAGGCATCATTGTGTTTAGGATGCCTCTTCTGAAATTTCTACAACGCGAATTAACTCCGCTAAGTTATGCCCAATAATCCGATATTCGTCATCAATTTTGAGTTGCATGGGACCATTAAAAGGCGCTTTATGGATCACTTGCAAATCACGCTCAGGTAGTAATCCTAATGCTTCAATGTAAGTTAAACGATCTGCTTCACGGGTACGCATACGGGTGACTTTTACGGTACGCCCTGCTTCTGCATCGGATAATAAAATATCTGATAGCACCTCGATACTGCCATCACTTTGTGGAATTGGCTCACCATGTGGGCAAAATTGTGGATTTCCAGACATAGCAGCCATGCGATTAATCAATGGATCAGTGAGTGCAGGACTAATTTTTGTCGCTTCGGTATAAATCTGATCCCAGTCAAATCCCATCACCTTTGATAGAAATACTTCTGCGATACGATGGGCGCGTAAATATTGTAGTGCCTCTCGTTTACCAGCATCTGTTAATAAAATCCCCTGATAGGGTTCATGTTCCAGTAAATCAAGTTCTTTTAGGCGATTAACCATACGGTTGACCGCAGGTGGGCTAACCATCAGCATATCCGCAAGGGCAGATGTACTCACAAACCCATCATCAGGTTGTTCTCTATCTACCAGCCGATAGACCTCAGCAAGATAGGCACGCATTTTAACACTTAAATCATCCATAAGATTATTGCTTATTCTCACCATTGATGTAAAAAAATAGAGGCTGTTTGATAAGCCTCTACAGTTAATTCTATTGAAAATTGTTTAGATTACCACCCATGTTCGAGCCGCGTCACAAGGCGCTCAGGTAAACCATAGGTACGCATGCGTTGTTGAACATCAGGAATATCGTAAGGCACACGACGATGTTCAAAGATACCTGTTTCAGTATCAAGTAAGCCATAGGCTGCATCAGGATTTTGGTCACGCGGTTGACCAATACTACCCGGATTGATAATTTGGCGATGCCCATTCATTTGATGCGATTCACGATAACGCGGTTCTCGTGCGCGTGTATCCCCATTTTCACTGACTTGTTCATAGATCACAGGTTGATGCGTATGACCGACAAAGCAATAAGGGGTTTCAAAATGTGGGAAATTGAGCGCTGCTACCAATGGTTCTAAAATATATTCCCATACAGGTTCGCGTGGGCTAGCATGAACAAGGGTATAATTACCAATCACAAATGTAACAGGTAAGGCTTCCAGAAAAGCGATATTTTCTGGCTTGAGTGTTTCTTGTGTCCATTCGACTGCGCGACGCGCATCCGGGTTAAAGGTACGAATGTCTAATCTGCCAAGCGCAGCCCAATCATGATTACCTGCAAGGCAAAGATGAGGCATCGTCTGCAACAGTTCAACACATTCATTGGGGTCTGGTCCATAGCCGACAACATCGCCTAAACACCAAACATAATCCCATTCGCCCTCTGCATCCGCGAGAACAGTCTTAAATGCCGTTAAATTGGCATGAATATCTGAGATAATCAGTATACGCATTGTGAATCCTATAAGGTTAAATCGTTAGTTACGGAATCTTAATAGTTGCATATTACCACGAACGCATCAAAGGCGCGATAAAGGTTTTATCCATTTATCTGATTGGGTACTATTTGATAATAGCAGAATAGGCTCTCTACAAGCGTTCCTTGTGAGCTTAAATATACTTGAAACATCGTATAATCACCATTCATTTCTTGAGCAGTTTTTGAATTATAATAGGTATCAACCAAATTAATTGATTACACATAACAAAACCCTAAAATTTCTAAAGGATTATAAAGCCATATGGCACGGATTGGATTGTTACTTTGCTGTGTATGGATATTAGGAGGATGCAATATATTATTGGATGATTCTTTACAAGCAACACGTCCATCAATCACGCTTGCACCTGTAACTGTTGCGCCCAATATGACCCCTCAAGTGCTTACTAATGATGGCATGTATCCAGATGGTGTTTATGATGCCTTAGCTTCAACAATGGGGATTTGCTTTGAAGCTGCTTGGGATGCTAGCGATCAAGTTTTTATCTTACGTAGCGCTGAGGAGCATATTCAATTCTATAATCTTGCTGATAATGCCAATTTGTGTCGTAATCCTGTCCGTCGTGAACCATTTGATTTTTCAACAGGGGATGTATTGGTAGGAACATGGAATCGTGGTATAGGCTGCACAGCCCAACATCAGATTACAGATTATCAGCGTGATGATCGCACCCAAACCATTAACATTAGAGCGCAATTTTCAACAGATGGAACTTGTAATTATGAATTGGTACGAGGCTTGTGGCTAGGCATTATGAATGCACAAAATTACACCATTACAGTCGATATTATTGCGGATTAGTTAGGTGATCCGCCATCAATATCAGGTGGAAGATCAAAAGACGGGGGTAAATCATCATAATCATCGTCATCGTCATCAAAATATTCTTCATCATCAAAATCAATATCTAGCGGATCATCATAATCATCGTCATCATCAATTTCGAGGAAAGCATCGTTTTCAAATGTATCTTCATACAGATCATCCAACTCAATGCTATCTAAGACTTTAGTGGGGCTATCATCGCTATAGATAACGCGCATCACGCCGGGCAAGTAACGATCTGTGATGATGAGATTGGCATACACGAGTTGACGAATCATTGATGCCCCTAAGGTTGACCCTTCTACATCAAGACTGGTTTTATAGCGGATTTCACCATCTTCATAATCCATTTCAAAATTGCCAATAACCATGCCGTAATTAACGCGCGTGATGAACTCGGCAACTTTATGGCGTTTATCTTGGGGCGCATTCGCAGCAAGCACCGAGTAAAAGGTCACTTGTTCTTCATATTCACGCGCTTGAGCATAGCACAGCCATTTTCCATTTTTACCGCTAAAGCCCATACTCAAGACAGATGCACCTGCGACCCATTGAAAATCCCAATTATCTTCTTCAAAAAATTCAACCAGTGCGTTAAATAGTTGATGTTCGGTCATCGGTTTACCTTCTATACGTATCAAAGTGGATTATCATTATCACCTTGTGATGTTTCGTCTTTGCCCTCACGGCGAATCCTCATCACACCTGTTGTTGAACCAATTTGCTTTATAATTTCAATTTCTGGCAAAGTAAGCGGACGTTTTGATTCACGGTCTAAGCGTGGTTCATTATCGACTTTGTCAGATTCACCTGTAGTATCAGGCTTATCTTGTGTTCCATTTGGCATATCACCCTCTTAATCAAATCATGTGTTACGCAGATTGCATCGAAGCGCAACGATCATATTGTAATATTTTCTTCTAGTTTAATCGAATAATCAGCATAGTTCAAAGAAGTTGGTATATCCTAAACCATAAGGCTATAATTACAGATACGATTTAGCATGATACATAAGGAAAAATAATGTCAAAGCAAATTATTCATACAGAACATGCACCAGCAGCCGTCGGACCTTACTCACAAGCGGTTGTGGCGAACGGCTTTATCTATACCGCAGGACAAATTCCTTTAATCCCAAGCGAAGGCAAAGTTTTAGAAGGCGATATTCAAGCACAAACACGACAAGTCCTCGAAAATCTGAGTGCAGTTCTCGTAGCAGCAGGCTCATCATTAGCTAATGTCGTTAAGACAACAGTTTTCCTCGATAGTATGGATGACTTCGCCAGTATGAATGCTGTTTATGCAGAATTTTTTACAGATGAACCACCTGCACGCTCAACTGTAGAAGTTGCGCGTCTACCCCTTAATGTTTTAGTTGAAATTGAAGTGGTTGCCACAGTTGGTTGAGCGTTGGTTTGTGTTTCGTTATAGTTCGGGCGATCAGTCAGCATAATTAAGTATTCTCTCGTAAAATGTAAATCTACTAACAGAGATGTGTAGGATAAAGACGCAGTGATCGAAGAAAAAGATCTTTTTGTAGATGGTGAAAAGCTATTCGGGCGCTATACGGTTGTATTACTCAATCAATCGAGCAGTGGTCACTGGTCGCCATCACTGATGCAGCTTGATGCGATGGTGACTAATTACCGTCTGATGCTGCGTCCATTTCGGAAAAAGTATACACCTGCGTCTTTACCGACTGCCTATATTACACGCGCTGAATTGACCACGCAGGATAGATATCACTGTGTTGAACTGACACTATCCACCAAACATATCTTGTACATGATGCTGAGTACAGGCAAACTAGATAATTTATGTGATGATTTGAACGCAATGAAATCACCCTCGTCTAAATTTCAGTTTGATGATTCGGTTGCTAAGAAAGATATTGAACGCCTTATCACATTTTTCGGTAAGCAGCCGCTCGATCAATCATGACGAAAGCGTGGCTTGGGGTGCATTTCAATTTGGTGCGATTGCCCTGCCTAACAATCGTTCTGCTTGACTTTGCAGCACCAACAGCCTATACTTTAAACTATGATAAATTTTGATCACATCACGCAAGGTAACAGTATGATGATGTCGATGTCCATAGTACGGGCAGACGGCTGACCTTTGTTGTGACAGCTAAATATCGGATTTTATAACCGTCTGCAATTTGTAGGCGGTTTTTTATTTATACAGAAAGGCACATAATGATGCGCTATCTAATACAAACGATGCCCCCTTTGGGGCTTACATCAGTGGAATAGCACGCATTAGCTAGAGCATAGAAAGTATGGGAGACTCATAGCTCTCCCCTGACTATGTGGCAACTTTCGCTATAATCATCCACATTCATTACAACATCTAAAGAGGACATCAATGAGTAAACACATCCATGTATCAGTCGCTTGGCCCTATTCTAATGGGGATATGCACATTGGACATCTAGCAGGGGCGTATCTCACATCTGATATTTTTGCACGCTATCATCGTTTAAAAGGCAATAAAGTTTTGATGGTCAGTGGCAGTGATAGTCATGGTACGCCTATTTTGGTCGAGGCGCGTAAACGAGGGATTTCACCGCGTGAATTGTTCGAGCACTATCATGAGCGCTTTTTGCGCGCGCAGCAAAAAATCGGGATTAGCTATGATTTGTTCACCCACACCGATACGGAAAATCATCATAAAATCGCGCAAGATTTCTTCACAGCCTTGCATGATAATGGGCATTTAAAAAGAGAAACACAAACCTTGCTCTATAGTGAAAAAGAGCAACGGTTCTTGCCTGATCGCTTTGTCCAAGGAACGTGCTATATCTGCGATTATGATAGTGCGCGTGGCGATCAATGTGATAATTGCGGTAACTTGATGGAAACGGTCAAGTTGATTAATCCACATAATATCGAAGACCCTGATGATAAATTAATTGTGCGTGAAACTGAGCATTACTTCTTGCAGTTGCAAAATTTCATTGAAGAATTGACGGATTATCTGGAAAAACATAAAGATCATTGGCGACCCAATGTGTATAACTTTAGCAAGAATTTCGTCAAAGATTTACGGCAACGTCCCATAACACGCGATATTGATTGGGGAATCAGTATTCCTCTCGATGGCTGGGAAGATAAGAAAATGTACGTGTGGTTTGAAGCCGTCATGGGTTACTTCACAGCATCAGTTGAATGGGCGAATAATGTCGCTGGTGATCCCGATGCGTGGAAAGAATGGTGGTATAACCCTGATGCTTTGATTTATAACTTCATCGGTAAAGATAATATCCCATTCCATACAGTCATTTGGCAATCCGAGTTATTGGGTGTGGGTCATATTTATGAGGATGAAGAGAAATCACTAACCTTGCCCTATGATGTACCCGCCAACGAATTTATGAATATTGAAGGCAAACAATTCAGTAAAAGTCGTAATTGGGCAATCTGGCTACCTGATGTTTTGGAACGCTATCAAGCCGATGCGATTCGTTATTATGTGACACGCACATTCCCTGAAACTACAGATAGTGATTTCAGTTGGGAAGGGTTCTATGCACGGGTGAATAACGAGATGCTGGCAGCATGGGGTAACTTGGTTAATCGGGTACTAGGATTTGCCTATAAACGCTTTGATGGTCACGTTCCGACATACGATGAATTGCCACAATCGGATAAAGACATCATTGCAAAAGTTGAAGCAGGATTTGAGAGTGTTGGGCAATTGATAGAAGAGGTGAAATTACGCCAAGCCTTAGAAACCACCCTCTTATTATCGCAGGATGTGAATGCTTGGCTGAATGATCGTGAACCTTGGAAAGCCTTCAAGCAAGATCAAGAAGATGCTGCACGAAGTGTCTATACTGCTTTGCAAGTGATTAACTATCTCAAAGTCTTGTTTGCACCATTTATCCCATTCAGTAGCCAAAAAGTTCATGAGTATCTAGGCTTTGATGGACAATTGTTTGGCGATTTAAAAATCCAAGAATTTGACGAATCGACTCGTAGCCATAAAGCATTGGTGTATGATGGTTCAAAAGCAATTGGTAAATGGGAAGCGCAAACATTGCCACAAGGTCAAGCCTTACGGCAACCATCACCATTGTTTGTGAAACTCGACGAAGAAATCATCGAACAAGAGCAAGCACGGCTTGGGCAAGATTATGAAGAGAAAGATATCATCCTCGATGATGAATAATCGTCGATAGATAAAACGATACGAAAGGGTGAATCTGTTTGATTTACCCTTTTTGTTATCCGAACTTTGATAAAGCGAGTATAGTTTAGCTATATGATGATCTTAGATGAGAGATGATAAACCATGCAAATACTCAGCAATATTTTAGTGGCATTGGTGGCAATCGAGCATATTTACATTTTAGTGTTGGAGATGTTCCAATGGATGAAACCCAGTACGATGAAAATATTTGGGATTAATCCTGAACATGCGGATTTGATGAAAACAATGGCAGCTAATCAAGGCTTATATAATGGGTTTTTAGCAGCAGGTTTATTTTATGGGATTGTCGCAAGCATCCCAGACGTTGCTTTCCAATTTAAAATTTTCTTCTTATTGTGTGTGGTTGTTGCTGGGATTTACGGTGGAATGACCGTGAAGCCTCGGATTGCATTGGTACAAGCCCTCCCTGCTGCGATTGCGCTAGTGGTGACAATCATTGCTGGTGTGGGTGTGTAAATTAGCCAAGAAAAAAGAAGATCACGAAAGAATGATTAGTATTTTCTCAATACTCAACATGGCATTTCCCCATTAAAACGACAGAGACCACCGAAGTAGTCTCTATCAAGCACATGTTCAAGTGGGTTGGTGATGTTATAAGCAAGCCTGTGGGGGTAGGGGCACTTACAAATCCATCACCGTTCCATTAATATTAATAATAACTGAAATACTTCTAAAACACGATATGACCCTAGTACTAAGATAGGTTAGTATTACATTTGTCAATGTTAGTAAAATAAAATGGTTAGTTAATCCTCATCAGATACAGGTCGCATTCGCATGATTGACCCACCACCACCGCCAACTGTCCCGAAGTAAAAAGCACCATCCGCCCCAATGACTAAATCTAGCTTACACGTTGTATCTCCGAGATTAATCTCATGGAGTGCAATTACGGCTGTACGGTCATCACTGAGTTCAGCACGGCGCAAATTGCCATAACTCCAATTACAGAAAAATAGATCACCTTGCCAATCAGGGAATGCCTCGCCATCATAGACAACAATACCCGTTGGTGCGATCACAGGGGCGCTATACGATAACATTGGCGCAATGTATCCCTCAATATCGACTTCGCCATCCGTACCGACGCACTCATACTCTTGATCCCAGCCATGATTATCACCTGCTTGTGTCGCATTGATTTCATCATCACAACTGGGTCCAACTTCTGCCACAAAAATGACATCACTCATTGTATCAAAGGTGAAATCAAAGGGGTTACGGTAGCCAAAAGCATAAATGCTATTATCCGTAAATGGATTATCATCAGGGATGGTTAATTGACCATTTTCGAGCAAAAAGCGATGAATTGCGCCTTGTGGTGTATCGAGATTTTGGGCATTAGCAGCATCGCCATAATCACCCACACTCAAATATAAATAGCCCTCTTCATCAAAGTGAACATTACCGCCATTATGCAATAATTCGCCTGTTTCAATTGGAATACGAATCAGTTCTTCAATGTCACCTGCGTTATTATCAATATCGACAGTAAAGCGTACCAAGCGATTGGCTGCAAAATTAGTCGCTGTGCCGATAGCCGTATGGACGACATAGACAAAATTATCATTTTCAAAATCAGGCGAAACGGCAATACCGAGCATACCACGCTCTTGCAAGGCATCAGTTTCTAAATTAATCACGGGTTCAATGCGCTGTGTGCCATCCGCAGCAATCACACGCACATTACCTGTGGTTTTCTCGTTATAGAATAAACGTCCATCAGGTGCAAATGCCATCCCAACAGGGAAATTCGCAGGGACATATTCTTCAATGATATATTGTGTGCCTGTTATATCATCTGTGATGACGGTTTCTTGTGCCTTAATCGTTATCAAGCTAGCAAAAATGAGCATCACAATATAAATAAAACGTGTCATGTTTATCATCCATTATAACTACTATAACTACCAATAAAACGCGATAAGCATATCACAGAGTATCCAAGCCTTGCATGGTCATCAGTAACACACCATAATCATCCGATACAGTCGTCATGTTAATCGTATGGAGCTTATGGATGTTGCGTGAATCCGCATCGAACCCACAATTTATCCCACCACCGCCACCTTTTACACCGGAGGAAACTACAGCCGATGCTGCAATAACTCTCATTGACCCTATGCGCCAATTAGTTACCCCGTATATGACGATCTCTCGTGAAGATCAATTGCCGCTAACGGCATTACAGACCGAAGATCAGGCAATCCTATTGCGGTTTGAGAGTAGCTTAGTGGTCTCATTTGCAGGTTATTTAAAGCAGGAAGCCGAGCAAATTCATACCCAATTAGATAATGCGCTCAAGCCACATGATCGTTATGTACTCTTGCGCCAGAATGTGGGGAGTATCGACGCACCGCATATCATTCACATTATTGAAGGTCGATTAACACAAGCAAAACCAGCACGGATTTGGCTCAATATTGTGTTGCTTATCTTGACCATTATGAGTGTGTTCTTCACTGGGGCGCAACAAGCTGTTTATGAAATGGGCTTGCTAGAGGGTGTTGATTCATTAGCAGACCTTATACCAATTACATTGTCTGAGTTATGGCGAGGGTATCCCTATGCCTTGTCTATTTTGGCAATTCTGATCGCACATGAGATGGGACATTATGTGATGATGCGCCGACATGGTTTACAGGGAACGTTACCCTTTTTCATTCCTGCACCTATCATCAGCCCGTTTGGGACATTTGGTGCAACGATTATGCTCAATGATGTGCTAAAAAATCGTAAAGCCTTGTTGGATGTTGGTGCAGCAGGTCCACTCGCTGGATTCATCGTTGCAGTACCATTGGTCATTTATGGTCTAGCCACCTCTGAAATTGTGCCACTTGATCCAACAGGGATGTTGGAAGGCAATTCGTTGCTGTATTTATTTGCAAAGATTGTTGCATTAGGACAAATTTATCCCACTGTGGACTCCGATGTGTTACTCAATCAAGTTGCATTTGCAGGTTGGACAGGCTTATTTATCACCGCATTGAATATGATTCCCTTGGGTCAATTAGATGGTGGACATATTATGTATGCTTTATTCGGTGATCGTGCGCGGTGGGCATTTGTACCTGTGGTATTAGCACTCCTATTGATTTCAATTTTTAGTGGTCAGATGACATGGGTTCTATTTTTACTGATTTTGTTCTTCATTGGGCGCTTCTACGCTGTGCCATTAGATACAATTACGCCACTTGATACAAAAAGACAAGTGATTGGTATCGTTGCATTAGTGATTTTTGTTATCACATTCACACCCTTGCCTTTCTATAATGCCTCGATGATTGTGGGTGATTCTGCTTCTTTAGGGATGATGATTGTTGTAGGCTTCGTGATGATTTCACAGCGACTCAGATATAAATTTATCATTGGGTAGGCATTTCATAAATTTCTAAAAACTCTTTGAGCATTTTCT
>JBAUIA010000191.1:0-22869 GCA_049680565.1 Phototrophicaceae bacterium | reverse complement strand
GATGCGTATCCAATTTTGATAGGCTAATTTATGTAATGCCTCATCATCATAGCCAGCACTGCGTAACGCATTGATTAATTTTGGTAAGCCTGTGACATCGCCGATTTCAGTTGGCAATTGGACACCATCAAAATCAGAGCCTAATCCAACGCGGTCTATCCCAATGCGCTCAACTAGATAATCAATGTGGCGCACGAGTACTTCTAACGGGGTATCCGAGTCCCAACGTCCATCCTCGCGTAAGAAACCAACACCAAAGTTTAAGCCTACAATGCCATCACTATCACGGATCGCATCAAGCTGACGATCTGTGAGGTTACGGCTAGATTTACATAAAGCATATACATTTGAATGTGTTGCAACTAATGGCGCATGTGATAGTGCTGCAACATCCCAAAATCCTGCTCCATTGAGATGTGAAAGGTCAATCATAATACCTAATTCATTACAAGCACGCACCAGAGCTTTACCTGCATCGCTTAAGCCTATGCCATCATCTGACTTACTTGGGAATTGCAGGGGAACACCATGCGCAAAGGCATTTGAGCGACTCCATACTAAGCCTAATGAGCGTAAACCTGCTTGGTAAAAAACCTCTAGGGCATTCAAATCTTTATCAATGGCTTCTGCGCCTTCAAAATGAAGAATAGCCGCTAATGTGCCATCTTCAAGGCAGGCTTCAATCTCATCAACAGTCCGAGTCACTTTAAGCTGTCCATCAGATTCTCGTTCAAGTTTAAACAAACGACTCATCATTGCATGTGTTTCTTGGAGGGCATGATGCGGATCTAGTGGGGGAGGCATCGGAAAACTGTAGCCTTGTTCGGTCTTATGAGCATCAAAATTATTGGCGCGTTTTTGCGAGGGGACAAAAATTGCAAAGAATCCACCAGCAAACCCTGCTTCGTGAGCGCGTGGTAAATCAATATGTCCGTTTGTTGGTAAACCTCGGTCAAAGAAATTACGTCCACCGCCCCGTTCGGGTACATGCAGATTTAAGAGCGTATCATTATGCCCATCAAAGACCTTTACTTTTTTAGCCATTGTATACACTCCTAAAATTAATTGTTTACAGAAAAGATGACAATTGTCTGATAGAAAAAGGTGTTCATTTGAGTAGTCTGTCCGATTTGATTTTACTACTCGATGCTATATCAGTGTAATGTATCCCATTTATAGCCATCGACCAAAAATATTGGCTCTATCGGATTGCATCAAGCATTGTCTTATGCCTGTTGTAAACATAAGGTAAGCAACAATATTTTGATTAATCGGGATATACATTTTTAATTTGCAAAAAAACGTTACAATGATGCAAAATTTGAATGATTAACAATCAAGGATAAAAATAACTGATGTCTTGGTATACAAATAGTGTATTTTATCAAGTTTATTTACGAGCGTTCCGTGATGGTGATGGCAATGGTCATGGCGATTTTTTAGGATTACGTGAAAAAGCCGATTATTTGCAATGGCTGGGTGTTGATTGTGTCTGGTTGATGCCGACGTATCCATCACCGCTTAAAGATGATGGTTATGATATTGCGAGTTTTTATGGCATTCATAATGATTACGGCTTGCTTGAAGATTTCCGTATGACTGTGCAGGAATTGCATCGGCGGGGAATTAAGCTGATTGCGGATTTGGTCGTTAACCATACCAGTGACCAGCATCCTTGGTTTGTGGATGCACGCCGTAGCAAAGACTCCGCATTTCGTAATTACTATGTTTGGAATGATAATCCCGATAAATTCCCAGAAACACGTATTATCTTCCTCGATACTGAAGAATCGAACTGGGCATACGACGAGCGTACAGAACAATATTATTGGCATCGTTTCTATAGCAGTCAACCTGATCTCAATTATGATAATCCTAAAGTGCAACAAGCGATGCTGGATGTCATGAAATTTTGGTTGGATATGGGCATTGATGGCTTCCGCGTGGATGCTGTGCCGTATCTGATTGAGCGTGAAGGTACGATTAACGAAAATTTACCTGAAACGCATGATTATCTCAAACGGATGCGTGCGCTTGTGGATGCTCATTATCCCAACGCTTTACTCTTAGCCGAAGCCAATCAATGGGCGAGTGATCTCTTACCTTATTTTGGGGATAATGATGAATTCCATATGTGTTTTCACTTCCCTGTGATGCCACGCCTCTATATGGCACTCGCTAAAAAAGACCGCACCAGTATCATCGAAATATTGAACGATACCCCTGCGATTCCAGAAGGGACACAATGGGCGACTTTCTTACGCAATCATGACGAACTCACGCTTGAAATGGTGACAGAAGAAGAACGTCAATTTATGTGGGATCATTACTCGCCTGATCTTAAAGCACGTATCAATCTAGGCATCCGCCGACGCTTAGCGCCTCTGATGGGCAATGATCGCCGTAAAATTGAACTCATGAATTCGATGCTCTATACCTTGCCGGGGACACCTGTTATCTATTATGGGGATGAAATTGGCATGGGTGATGATATTACACTCTTTGATCGCAATGGTGTCCGTACACCGATGCAATGGGATGATAGCGATCATGGTGGCTTCAGTGATGCACGCATTGAGAATCTCTATGCACCGCCGATTAGTGATCCTGAATATGGCTATAAACACGTTAACGTCAAAGCCCAACAAGACGATCCTGATGCTTTAATTCATGTCGTTCGTAATATGATTAAGACCTATAAGCAGACGGCTGTTTTAGCCGATGGAGAACTCGTTTGGGAAGAAGATTTACCAACGCATGTTTTGGCATTCTGGCGACGCTCCCCATCAGGCACATTCTTAGCCATTCATAATTTGAGTGATGAAGAAACTGATATTCAGTTACCAGCAAATGCTAATGTTTATCGAGACATCCTACGTCCTGATTATGAACCAATGAGCGGACATATTACACTGCAACCTTATGCTTATTATTGGCTTGTACCCGAAGCATAACCCCAATAATCGAAGCCTCTGAGAAAGTATTCAGAGGCTTTTTCTTTAGATTCCTTCTTGAGGACTATCATCATTATCAGATTGTTTCGTAAAATCAAGTCGACGGAATACCTCGCCAAAATCTAAGATACAGTCAATCGACTGTAAGTGGAGTTGCTGGTCAAGCCCTGTGAGATCAGTATAAAGCCAATTGTGTGCATCTTGCTTGAGATACCGCTCTATTTGTGGCTAATAATTACATATTCTTGTATAGAAAGCATATTTCGATATTCTAGTGATTTTTGTCGATAATCACGGTCTTCTGTCGAGGCTGAGAGTACCTCAATCACGAGGGTTGGATTGATAAGGCTTACAGGTTTTGTATCTGCAAAAAGTGGTTCACCACAGACAACGACAATATCAGGATAACGATACGATGATTGCTTAGCAATCTGTACACGCATATCCGATTGATAAATTTCACAGGGGCGATTTCTGAGTTGATTACCAATGTTGATATGAACATTACTCTTAATGAGATTATGCTCACGACTTGCGCCTGCCATTGCAATAATTTTACCATCTTCATATTCGTAACGCATGTCGCTATCTGCATCTAAAGCAAGATATTCTTTTTCACTGATGTAGGTAGATTCTGGTAATGCCATATCATCCTCACAAATTACTATGACCATCAACAGTATAGCACTAGAAAGATATAGGTGTCGGTATCAGGCTATAGGGAGTAGACCACTTAAAGATGATTTTACAATAAGATGTTAAACTATTAAAAACTCGTAAAGACGCAACAAAATATAAAACTTAATTGCGCTGATGGCGTATAAGTGATTACAACGATCAATCAAAAGGAGAGAAAGAGAAATATCATGAGTGAAAAATTAAAAGTGGGTTATGGATATGAACTCGGTACAGTTGGCAGTCGTTTTATTGCGCTAATCCTCGATGGTCTTATCCTAGGCTTCATCACAGGTATTTTATTTAGCGCTGGTGGTAATGCAGGTGGGGGCATAGGCTTTGTGGTGGGTGTGATTTATAACTGGTATTTCTGGACACGCCAAAATGGTCAAACCCCCGGTAAAATGGCAATGAACTTAAAAGTTGTCAAAGCCGATGGCTCACAATTAAGTGATGTTGATGCCCTCATCCGTGCTGTTGGCTACTCTGTGAGCGGCTTCGTATTTGGCTTAGGTTATATCTGGGCGCTCTTTGACGATGAACATCGTACATGGCATGATATGATGGCTGGTACATTGGTTGTCAGCACAAAATAACAAGATACGCTAAATCGCGCCATATTAATTGCGCTCTATAAAGCCTTACAACAAATCCCCTCACACTGTGACGGGGATTTTTGTTGATAAATTAATTTAAGAGTGTGAATAAATCATAAAATTTTAAAAATTAACGCTTTAATAATTGTTTTCGGTGTATTATGACGCTATATTGATTACGTACATTTCTAGGGAACGATCTTATGTCAAATATGAAATCGGTGCTTTACATTGATGATGATCCATCTAATTTAGATGCGGTATCGCGTGTTTTAGCGCGTCAAGGCTATCGTGTGTTGACGGCTCATACAGGTCAGCAAGGCATTGAGATGGCAGAGCGCGAACGCCCTGATGTGATTTTACTTGATATTTTGTTACCTGATATGAATGGCTTTGATGTCTGTGAGCACATTAATAGTATGCCACGCCTCAAAAAAATTCCGATTATTGGGATTACCGCGAGTAGCATGGATGGTGATCGTCAACGCAGTTTAGCAGCAGGTTTTGATGCCTATCTTGCCAAACCATTGGCTCGCATTGAACTGATTAATGCTATCGAACACGCGACATTTACCTATTAACTGACCTGATGCAGATAGCTTAAAAGTTTATCTCAACACTATCACGATGTGGTTGCAATTTTTCACGGTTGATGCCATAAAAAAATACAGTGATGAACTCAATTTGAACATTTTGCGTAAAATGAGTTTGTAAGTTGAATAACGTGAATTTTGTTTAAGAGAATAAGCATATTTTTGCGCCATATAATCTAAAATAGTGAGTTTTTAGAGGGTGTTTGCAAATAAAGTCACTCTCCCTCATCACCGCCCGATGTTCAAAACATCGCGCTACAAAAATTGAAAAAAAGTCCAATAAATGGACTCAAAGTTAACCCATTTATTGGGTTTTCATCAATTTGTAGCAATTGGTTTTGAACCAATTGTGGCAAAGTATGGATATTTTCTGTAATTATCGTTTTAACAAACACGCTCTTAGTCCTTAGTTTTTAGCGGTTCACTAAAGACTAAAAACTAAAAACTTTCTGGTCAAATAAGGCTACGAGATGACATAATTTCAAACTCTGTGTTATCCAAAACTTGTATTTTATCGCAAGTTGCTCTTTGATTTAATCCTCTACACGTAATTGAACAATGCGCCCTGTGGAATTGCGATAGGCACTGATTGGCTTTCCATGCCAATCAATATCGAGTGCGAGCCAACGCTCTTGATGCAAATCATAATAAGATGTATCACCGATATAGCTTAAATTAGGATGCCAATTTGCCATTTGCGAGGCATCACGGATACCAAATTTGAATTGCGCTGCTGTTTTAGAGATTGCATCATTTAGGTGGGTGCGTGTTGCTTGGGTTTTGCCTAATACTTCGAGTAAAAATTCCGCGTGTGGAAAACGCTCTGCGATTGCCCCTAACATGCCTTTGATCTGTTCCTCTGTCAAGTACATCAGTAAGCCTTCTACAATGAAAAGGGTCGGGTTAGTACTGGCAAGATCATCCATCCAATCCGTATCGAGTGCTGATGCTGCCAATGTACGATGGCGTTCTGTTTCGTCCATCAATTGTTGACGCACGGCAATTGAATCGGGTAAATCAAGTTCAATCCATGTGATTTTGCCATTATCCATCCGATAGAAGCGTGTATCTAAACCTGCTGCGATATTGATGATGGTCGCTTGTGGATATTGAGCGATAAATTGATTCGTATAGTCATCGAGGATAACAGTACGAATGGCAACACCTAAATTATTGAGTACCGATGTCTCATATTGTGAGAAATCATAATCAATGCGTGCGATCCATGCCTCAGCTACGGGGTCTTGCAGAATAGGGGAGGCTTGCCGAGTTTCATATACTCTGGAATACAATACAGGTAATAGTGTTTCCATCACACCTGTTAAGTTACCGACATCTATCTTATTGCTCATTAAAATCGACCTGTTCATAAATATCGGATAAGGCTAATTTACAATCAATAGATGCTAATGTGAGTACCTTACCCAAACCTGAAACAGGATTATAAATCCATTTACCTGATGTTTGTCGTGTGTATTGTTCAACACGGACTTCATCTTGGGCAATGAGTAAATATTCTTGCACACTATCGAGTGCGGTATATTCTGTTAATTTGGTATTGTGATCTTCTAATGCAGTTGTTGGTGATAAAACTTCAATAATAACGTTAGGATTATCGATTGTTTTACGATTATCAATAAAGTTAGGGTCACTACAAATGACCATTATGTCAGGGTAGCGATAGGAAACTTTCTTGGATACGACTTTTAAGCGTAAATCATTTGTACCAACAGAACAAGATTTACCCCGTAGCTGGAAATATAAGGCTGAACTGGTACTTTGGGTAATCATCACATGATTCCAATCTGCACCAGCCATTGCAAATACACGACCATTGACATACTCATGCTTGATGTCGCTGGTTTCTTCAAAGGCAAGGTACTCAGGCTCACTCATATATAAAGGGTCTTGATTGTGATGGGGAGCAGCAACCATGCTATTCTCCTTGATACTATATTAGGAATAATTGACTACCATTATAGCATTAGTCGTAAATTACTATATCCTTTCGCCCTCAAAATGATCGCCATAATAAGCAGCGATGACCTCAATTTTGCCGATAATTTGTTGATTGAACGTATCTAATTCTCCAGCAGGAATCCACAATTCACGATGTATAGCACTTCCGACAACTTCTTCTCTAAATTGTGATATATATTCGGTTGGCAATTCAAAGCGTGTGACAACCCCCATATATCCTGACTTTTCGTCTTTTGTGTTCCATTTTTTGGCAATTTGTTCAGCATACTCAAAATTGAGAACAGGATAAAAGATTGGTTGTTCGGGTAAACGCGGTGGAAAAGCTGTATAAGCACTATCTTGAATTAGTTTTAATTCATATAAACCTACAGGGCGATATAGCATTTTAGTTTTCATTAATGATTGCTTTCACAAAATGATTCAGAACTTGTATTCAATTTATCATGATGAAACAAATTCTACAATTTGATCAAGCGTTGTTTGATGATATAGGATACGCCGATGCCCTAGTTTATTAGTTTCGAGGTAGTGAGAATTTTTCCACGATTTTGAGATACTGCGCCCGCTTTCAACAGTGACAATTTTGTCATCTGCATCGTGGATAATCAATGCTTGTTCGTGGCGTGTTTTAGCAATCGTAGAGGGGCTAACACTCTCTAATGATCGTCCTGTCCGCTTGATGAGATGATCTTGCATTTTCTGGAAAGCAGCTTGGGGTAAGTGAATAATGCTGGCAAATAGACCAATTGCATCTATAACATGATTCGCTGATGCCACAAGTACAACCTTATCTACTTGGAAATCAGGATAGGTATCGAGCAAGAGCATGGTTGCGACACCACCAAATGAATGCGCGATAATAGCATCAACTTTGCCAACTTCTTTTGTGAATTGGTATAAACACTCGCTATAATCAAATGGGCTTGCTTGAATCCCTGACGATGCACCATGTGCAGGGGCATCCATTGCAACAACGTGAAAATTATGCTCAACTAACAAATTAATCAATTTTTTGAAGCGTGCTGCGGAGGCTTCCCATCCATGAATAAGCATGATAGTTGATCCTGTACCGTGCCATTCATAGCCCACGAGTTTGTAATTTTTGTGTGATAGCTGAATTGTGCGTGGTTGATGTTCCAAACTAATTTTATCGCGTTTTAATGGGGTAGAAAATAAACGCAACGCTAGATAACCTGCTAAACTAGGGGAAATTGTTCCTAAAGCGTGCATTATTATACGAATGACTTTTAATTGTGTTGGTATTTGGGCTGAACCATATGTACTTGTCATACTCACCTCGTAATGTGAACGTTGTTAACATTTGTAGTTTAACACACAATGTGAACACTGTAAACATTATTATTGATAATATGAAATAGGTTATTATATGACTTCAAAAAATGATGCATATCATCATGGTAATTTACGCGACAGCTTGATTGATGCTGCAATTGATATTCTAACAACCCAACGGGCTGGTGATATAAAAATGCGCGAAATAGGTCGTATGGTTGGTGTATCGCCATCGGCAGCGTATCGTCATTTTAGCGATAAATCGGCTTTATTGGCTGCTATTGCTGAACGGGGGTTTAATGAATTAGCACACCATCTGGAAATGATTCGCCAAACGACCTATGAGTCGTCAGGCATTCAATTCGAGCAAGTTGGCAAAGCCTACATCATTTATGCGGTTGAACATGCAGCACAATACCGTTTAATGTATGGAAATGAAGCTGTTCGTCAAGATGAACATCCAACCCTCGCTATCGCTGCGCGGCAAATGTCACGGCAAGTTTATCAGATGGTTAAAGTATGCCAAGAAGATGGTTTAGTAAAAGGGGATAAACCGCGCCAAATTATGCAGACGATTTGGGCAGCAACACATGGGGCAGCAATGCTTGTGATTGATGGCTTTATCATAGTTGACGATATAGATCAGTTTGCAAACTCTATCGTCAACCATGTCAGTTATGGCATTGCTAAATGATAATCACTTAACCGTTGCCGTTGCCATTCTGATTCCCATTTTGGTTGCCGTTACGATTGCCATTCGCATTATTATTATTATTATTATTAGTTGAACTACCTGATCCATCACTCTCTGTATTGTTGGTCGTATTCGTGTTTGCCCCATTATCTGCTGATGTTGTATTGGTATTGCTTGAGTTTGTGACTGGCACAATGGGTAAACCACTCGTGCGGAGTACAGGTAAAACAGGCAAACCTGACATAGCGACAACATCATATGATTGGGGGATGGATGGCGCACCGATAGGCGTAAGATTGTTATCGAGCGCAATCGTTGTTTGTTGGGTCGCATTCACAAAGAAACTCGTACCCCCTGTGCTTACTTGTGCTTCACCATCAATCACGCTGATCGTCATACCATCAATCGGATTGGCTGTAATAATCGCTGTTGCACCATTTTGACTGGGTAATAATTCGATGCTGACTTCATTAATCAGGAGTGTCACACGCGCACTACCCTCAGATGTTTGGATGAGTAAGCCATCGGTGGTGATATTACCGCATTGTGATTCGCCATTATCTGTAAATGAGAAGGCTTGCATGGGACCAAAATATGGTGTGCTATTATCTTGTATTGCTAATTCATCTAATGACTCGCTATCGTTGACTGGGGAAACGAGCCATGATGCTAACCATCCAACTGAACCATCCGCTAAGGTAACCCGTACCCAAGAATCATCTGCTAAACGTCCTACCGCTTGTAAGATTTCGCCTGATGGGGCAGATGCAAGGATTAAGGAATTAGGGCGTGGTGAATTACGAACATTGGCAGCATTAGACCCGACAACAACATCAATAATCTTTGTCGGTTCAACTTCATTTTCGATTTCGACATCACCAAAGAGTAGCAAATTAATATCTTGCGTGCCTGTTGATGTTGGCGTAACAAGGCGCATCTGAGCAATACCCCAGCGTGAGGTATCGGGATCAAGTCCGCTTAAAAATAGCGAACGAATGAAAGCAACATCTGCTAAATCACCTTGTTCTGTAAAATCTTGGACGGGTGCATTATCTTGTGTGATGGCATTCACTTCAAAATTGCCGTAACAAATTTGATTATCGCCAAGATCAGTGCATACCCCTTGTACTTGGTCGATTACATCGGCAATATCAACATCGCATGATGTTTGTGCAGCAACAAGTGCAATCGATGTGAAGAGGGTAATCGCTATTTGGAAAATTAAAATGACTGTGCTTCTAGGCATAATAGTCAATCTCACTGATAAGGTTTAAGGTATAGTACATTCGCATTATTCTGTATGTTCATCTAATATACAGTTAAAGTGACCTGAATGTTTCTCGTTTGCTATTTATGTTCAGGATTATAACGCTTTTAAAACAAATCTAATGAATATTCTGTCAAAAAAGATGACATATTAAATCATGACTCAATCCGATCAATTACCTAATGATGCTAGTGTCCTAAATACATCAGAAAATATTTTGACATGGAATTACTGGTTTGGTGTCGTGGATACACGCTGGTTAGGTATCTTCCGTATTTTGTTTGGATTGCTCTTGCTCAAAGATGCTTTATATCATCTGCCACTCGCACGGATTTTTTATAGCGATGCTGGTATCATCCCGCGTGATGCTTTGTTTGATGGATTGGTACGTGACCCACGCTTTTCATTGATGGATGCTCTGGGTCAACCGTGGTTGGTGATCTTGTTTTTCTGTGTGTGGATTGTGGTTTTGATCTGCTTGATTATTGGCTATCGTGTACGCTTGATGACCATCCTTAACTTTGTGCTGATTTTATCGGTGCATGAGCGCAATGGCTACATCCTCACAGGGGCGGATACCTTGATGCGTGCGATGAGCTTCTGGTTGATGTTTGCACCTGTGGGGCAATATTACGCTGTCGATGCCGTTCGCCGACGTTGGCATCATTTTCGACAAACAGATAATATCTCCGATTTACGGGTTGCGACAGCACCGCGTACTTCCTTCGCGCTCCCGATGCGTATGCTGCAATTACAACTGGTTATGGTTTATTGCTCGACCTCCTACCTGAAAACAATCGGGGAGGTGTGGCAGCGAGGCGAAACCATGCATTACATCACCCAGATTGATACCTTCATTTTGCCCGTTGGGGTTTGGATGCGCTCATTATCGCCCGATATGTTACGCGCAATCTCTTACATGAGTTTGTATATCGAAATTGCGATTCCGATTTTATTACTATTACCGTTTGTGTGGCGATGGTCACGCTTGCTAGCTTTTATTTTGGCAATCATGTTGCATGGCGGTATTGCAGTAACGATGTCGATTCAAGATTTCTCGATATTGATGTTGATTTGCTATCTGCCATTTTTTGATTCGCAATGGCTAGTCTGGTTGGATAAAAAGCTATGCCGTGTGACCCAACCAATGTCTTTATCTATGCCACAAGCACCTTGGCAGCCATCAATGATGGCATTGAGCTTGACCACAGCCGATGATCTTGCAGTATCTGATAGCCCACCGATAGCACCTATTGCTTGGCGTGATGTCAGTTCTAAGATGGCATTCAATCGTTTGTGGGATTGGTTGCTGATTATTGCACCTTTGCGAGCGATATTAAAGCGATTTGCAAAAAATACTGTTCAACATTATCAGCATAAACCTGTTGACAAACGGTCTCATGCGTGGCAACTATCGGCACGCTTGCAAAAACAATTGATGGCGCTGATTTTATTGCCCTTATTCATCTTGGTCATCATGTGGAATATTGATGAATCACTGGGTTATCGTGAAGAAGGCTTTGCGTATCCGCGTCCGATTGAAGGTGTGTGGCAAGATGCGCGGTCGGTTGTTTGGTATACAGGCTTATGGCAATTTTGGGATTTATTTGCACCCTTGCCTGTTCAATATGATGGCTGGTTAGTGGTCGAAGGGCAGTTCGAGAATGGTATCAGCTATGATCTCTTTACTGAGCAAGCTGCCGATTATGAAACTCCGACCCGTTGGTATTGGGGTCCGGATATGCGCTGGGAAAAGTATGAAGAAAATGCGTATCAGGGACAATACACTGCGCTACTACGTGGATGGGGTAGATATTATTGCGATACACTCAACCCAGATCGTGTGGAAGGGACACGCCTTGCGACCATCACCATTACGATGGTTCTGCGTGATTTTCATCCACCTAATGGCTTCCCGAATCCGTATCGGCGTGATCAAATCTGGTTTCATTGGTGCTATGCAGAATACGCACCGCAATCATAAGCTAGACTTGCTTGATGTTTGAGAGATTTTCTATCTGAACTGAATCAATAATGGATAAAAGATGACAATACCACTTAACTTAAATGACTTTGAAGCACTCGCAAAACCGAAATTACAAGAGATGGTCTATGGGTATTATGTCAGTGGCAGTGATGAGCAAGTGACCTTGTCTGATAATCGTCAAGCCTATAACAGCATCAAACTACGCCCGCGTATGTTGGCGGGTGTTGGGCAACGTGATACATCTACAAGGGTCTTAGGGCAACAGCTATCTAGCCCTGTGATGATTGCCCCGATGGGTTTTATGCAATTAGCGCATCCTGACGGTGAATTAGCGATGGCGCGTGCTGCTGCCTCAAGACAAATACCGATGATTTTGAGTACGGCTGCTAATCATACGATTGAGCAAGTTGCAGGTGCTAGCGATGGTTTGAAGTGGTTTCAACTATATGTTTATAAAGATCGTGCTGTCACCCAACGCCTTGTCGAGCGTGCCGAACAAGCAGGTTATCAAGCCTTGGTGCTAACCGTTGATGTGCCTGTGCTTGGGCGACGCGAAGCCGATATTCGTACAGGCTTTCATCTCCCTGATGGATTGACAATGGCAAATCTCATGGGTGATGAAATGGCGGATATTCGGCATGTTGTCGGTGATAGTGGCTTGAATGCGTATCTCAAAGGCTTATGGGATGCGAATTTGGATTGGTCAATTATTGCTTGGCTGAAAAGTATTACGTCCATGCCTATCCTCGTCAAAGGAATTTTACGAGGAGATGATACACTGTTAGCACTCGATCATGGCGCAGATGGAATTATTGTATCGAATCATGGTGGACGACAATTGGATACTGCTCCAGCAACGATTATGGTTTTACAAGAAATTGTCGATGCAGTAGCAGGGCGTGCTGATATTTTGCTTGATGGCGGTATCCGACGAGGTACAGACATTATTAAGGCGCTGGCTATTGGTGCAAAAGCTGTATTGATTGGTCGTCCGATGATGTGGGCATTAGCTTATGAGGGTCAAGCTGGGGTTGAATATGCACTCGATTTAATTCTGGCTGAATTGGATAATGCGATGGCGCTATGTGGTTGTCCATCTATTGTGGAGATTACACCTGATCTATTATGGAAGCCCTAACCCACGATCACATTCAAATGTCCAAATCGTAAGGTATCACCACTACGGAAGGGGACTAAGCGATAGGGGGGGATTTTGCGATCATTGATGCGTGTACCGTTGGTGCTGCCCATATCTTTGATATGGAATGTGCCATTAACCAATGCAATTTCGGCATGAAATCGGGATACACCAAGTAAACCACCATTGTAGATATTCAGATCAATTGTCGGATGAATACCTGCGCGTAAATCAGTACGTCCGAGTGTGATGCTATCTTTGATCTCGATGATAGTGGGTTCTTTTTCTATTGGGAAGTGCAAGACAAGTTTACGCTCATTTGATGTATAGGTGCTGATGAGCGACTTGAGTTTTTCTCGCAATTCTGGATTGAATTGTCCTGTATCCAACTGTGCTGTTTCGACTTCACGCTCTGGCACAGTATCAGGCTTTTGTTCTTCATCCATCTTACACAATTATCCTGACTACCGTGTAGTCTGTTAGAATATTACATTTAACATAAATTACAGAATGTATTAAGTCAAATAAAAGGTCGTATGAGTTTTCATACCTATTGTTAGGCTAAATATTGAACTTCACCAACATTGTGAAATGCCCTAAGCGTAATTGGTCAGAATCATGGAGTTGGATTTGACGATAGGGGGGTATTTTTTCTCCATTGATCCATGTACCGTTGGTACTGCCTAAATCTTTGATGAGATATGAGCCATTTTGATAAGCTAATTCTGCATGATTACGCGATACACCCAGTTCACGCCCATAGTATTCAGATAAATCTAAAATGGCAGGATCATCGGATTCAACACGCCCTAAATGGATAATACTCTGCGCCGTCAGCACAATTGGTTTTGTTTGATTGGCGATATACAGCAAAATGCCCGGTTGATTTTTGTCTGGTTGATCTTCTAAGGCTGCGCGTAAAACTTCTGATAAGGCTTGTGAGATCGAAGAATCTTCTGATACAGCCCATGTTTTACCATATTCACTTTTTGAAAGATCATCCGTGCTACTTTTTTGATTATCATCAGACATTGTTGTTTCCTAAAGGGATAAGACTATGCACAATAAAACAAAATACAATTTATTAAACTACATTTTATAGCGTAACGTTACATCTTGATACATTACACCTTATGTTACCAGAATTTATGTTCAAATCGAAATGATTACATCTATATTCTGTCAGAAAAGCATCATGTTTGTCATAGAATTTGGTTTGGATAGGAAGCTGTAAGGCAAAACAGCCTATATCGAGAAGATATAGGCTGTTGGCGTGACGCTGTGTTTGTTTTTAGCGGAGGAATAAAATCCCCGGTGAGCGTAAACCAGCATTTTTAATGGCTGCCCAACTCGATGGTTGCATTGTAGGGCTAATGCGGACTTCGAGGTGCAAATGTGCGCCACTCGAATTACCGCTATTGCCTAATTCTGCAATTTGTTGGTTGGGGCTAAGGATGTCACCAGTTTCGACTAACAATTTTTGGCAATGGGCATACATCACAAAAATATGTTGCCCTGCCATGCCTTGGGATGTCAGATAAGCCTGAGTTGAGGCAGGTAATTTGCTGTTTTCATAAGCGACGATCACATAATGTCCGTAGCCACCATTCCAAGCAGGGTCGGTATAAACACTACTATCATAGAGTTGTAGACCCCGTTCAAGCGTGCTGAAGCCTTCATCACCACATTTAGCGCAGAGTTTCTTGAGATAAACCACACCGCCTTTTGGTCCTGCTAAAAGTGGATTTCCTTTGATACCTGCATGATCCCATCCGTCATGCTTGCCTGTATTCCAGATTGTTCCATCCATATCCCAACCGCGTATCCATGTCGATTTTGGCGCAGGGGAGGGGTATTTATCACTTGCATTTAAGCCAAATGGTGGGAAATCACCGCTCAAGCGCACGAGGTCTTCGCGTGTCCATCCTTGCTGACCCTTATAATCAACTTTCACCCAATAGAGCGATTTTCCTGTTGCATCTTGGGCGGTATCAAGCACTTTTGCGGATTCCCCAACGGTCATGGTAGTCACTTGTGGATTGGATGTACTCGGTCCTGAGCGTAATTTCGCAGGGAAAGAGGTCATCGCAACAGCTATTGCAGGTTGTGGTGTTGCAGGTGCGCTGCTTACTTCGGTTGAGGTATCAGGCGCTGTCGTGATTTCCACCGTTGTTGGTGCTTGGGTTGGGTCATTGGGTGTTACAGTCACTTGGACAGTGGTATCGGCTGGTGCTGTGACTTCCACAGCAGTCGTTACTTCTGATGATGTTGTGGGTGTTTGTGTTTCTGCACCATGTGGAATCGTATTTGCTTGCCGTACAATCAGATGGGCTTTAATTGGAGAGCCAAGAACAGGGTAGCCGATGGTTGTCCCATCACCCCAAATTTCGACAAGATCATCCCGTACCCAAGCAACGCCTTGTGGAAATTGCGCTTGAAACCATTGATAGACTTTACCGTTTAAATCTCTTTTTTGTAAATCTTCTTTTGCATCAATAATTAATACATCGCTTGTGCCGACAGCTACTTTAAAGACAACATCACCGATGGTACTTGCATCGGGACGCGCATTAATTTCCGTGACACTCGGAATATGTGGAATGCCGATAACCTTTAATTTGAGAGCTTGTTGTGACATTAGGATGTTCCCTCTGTTGATTTTAAATGAGCTTCATTCAGCTTCATTATATAATATAGGCAAAAATCGGTATGCAGGATAAAGATACTGATCTTAGATGATAGGGTTTAGCCAATCAGATGAAATGCCTGATGTTGACGACCATCAAGCCAGTGCATTTTGCCATTTTTCATGATGGCATCTTCTTCGAGTTGAATACGTACCTCTTGTCCATCCCATTCCGGAATTGCTTTTCGCAAATTAAGCTCAATTGAATAGGCTGTATGATCGTACACGGGGTAATCGCCACGTCCGGGAACACCGCCTTGCATATCCCATAAGCCAATGGTTGGTCCTGCTGCATGACCATGAAAACCAAGCGGATGGCTATAAATTTGGGCGTTCATTTCAAAAATGCGTGCTTCATTTAGTGTTTTTTCAAGGATTTCATTGCCTGTTGCACCAACTTTCATATGGCGCATATGAATATCTTGTAGATGATTGGTATCGTGCAAGGCAGATTTTAAACCTTCAGGCGCATCTTTTTCCCCTGATTTAAGCACATAGGCTTGATTCTGTTGATCGGTTGCTAATCCTAGATAATAGAATCCAACATCACACCAGAGCATATCCCCCGGTAAGATTAACTTGCGTGCTGGTTTGCCTAAAAATTCAAAACTTTGCCCCGGTGCTTGAATTTGACAGGCAGGTTGAAACCACGCTTGTAACCCCATATTATGGATTTTTTGGCGCATATACCAAATAACATCATCTGTGGTGGTGACGCCCGGTTGAATCACCCGTTTGGAGAAGGCTTCCGCGATGAGTGCATGTCCCATTGCAACGAGGGTTGGGTAGGCAGCCATTTCGGCTTCGATGCGGGTTTCTAGCCAACCAACGGCTAAGGCTTCTGCACTCGCACAGCGTGCCATCAAGTCTGCGCCGAGTGCGCTATGGAGTTGCTCGGCTTCACTATAGGTTAAGCCGTTACCAAAGGCAAAGGTGCTTGAATAATTAACCCCAATTTTCTTGGGATCACGCTCTTTGACTAAGCGTGCGAGACACGCCCACTGATCTTCTTTTTCAGGTTGCCATTGTGTTTCAAAGAATGCGCCATGCCCATACCGATCAACACTAAAGCGCTCGACTGTGCCATCTTCATTTTTTGCAAATACTAGAATTGTTAGGCGACGTGCCGACATCGCTGTGGCAGGTAACATCGACATAATCACAGGGTCTTCATTATATTCACTACAAATGATAAGCCACATATCAAAGTCGCTACGATTGATAACGTTAGGGATCACCGTGTCGAGGCGTTCTTCCAGCCAGCGATCACGAACTTCTGCTTGCTGCCGCAATGGCAAGATAATGTCTTTGAATTGTTCTAAGCTCATACGGGTAAAAACTCCTCTGGGAATTATCATGTTATCATGAATGAAAAATGGATTTATAGAATATATTAACTATAACAAGTTCTATTAAAAATGCCCCTCAATGGTACTATTCTTGGCTCATATCTGTATTGTATAACCGTTCGTATCTATGCGCTGGTATCAATCGTAATAAATCAAAATAATGAGGACATGAGGTTCACTCATATTTAGCTGCATATAACCATGTCAGAAGATACTTCAAGACGCACCGTTGTGCGTCCCTACGATCTGTAATAACAGTCAATTGTAGGCACATCCAACGGGATGTCGAGTAGATTCTGACATCATCATTGAATTTCAAAACAGGTTCTCAGGCTATTTAATCTTACTAATTGTCTCACATGGCGAAATAACCTTAATACTTAAAAATGTAAAATCCATTTAAACTAAGACTGTAATGTTCAAATAATTTGCCATCTAGCTAAAATAATCGTTAGCATGTAGGGGTTGGGCATGACCATAAACTCTAGTAATCAAGGCATACAACAAAGACGCTTTAATTTATTTTCTATTCGTAATCGTATTTTTGCGTTTTTTATCCTTGCAGTGACCGTCCCTGTGTTGGTTACGTTATTTGTTTCAGTGAACACCACACGCATTGAGCTTACCGAAACCATTGATAATGACCTAACAGCTATTACGCGCTCGCAAGCACGCAGCTTGTCGGAAGCGCTTGAAACACAAGTGAGTCTGTTAACACTGCTATCTAATAACACGAATATTTTGCAAGCAGTCATTAGTCGTAATGCGACCTATTCGACAGATCAATCAGAAATTAACACCATACTACAAACCAATGAAAATTTATGGTCTGCAATAACAGCAGGTGAAATCCCAGAAAATGTTGATTTTCGTTTGATTTATGAAGGCGCATTATCAACTGATGTTTTACAAGATTTCCAAATAACATTCCCCGGTCATAGCGAACTCATTGTTACAGATTATTATGGCGGTACATTAGCATCAACGATTCGCACTGATGACTATATTCAAAGTGATGAAGGCTGGTGGTTGAGCGCATTTGATCGCGGCATCGGTCAGGTCTATATATCTGATGAATTAGTATTCGATAATACGACCCAAACAGACGGTATCCGCATTGCTATCCCAATCCGTGATCCGCAGAGTGATACTATTATTGGTGTTTTACGCACACATTATGAGCTTAATGTTTTCCTGACAACGCTCAATGAATTATCATTAGGTGAGACAGGGGCTGATGCTTTAATTAATAGCGCAGGAGAGATTCTGGCAGCTTCATCGAACTTACCAGTTGGTTTTGTCGTTCCCAATGAAAACGAATTGGGTCAAAATTCGAGGGGAAATTCTAGTTTTAATACCATTGTCGATGTAGATGGTCGCAATTTCATTGCTGAATTAGTTAGCTTAAGCACAAGTGGGCGTACGCCTGTGATTGATGCGTTAGGTTGGCGTGCGCTGCTTATCCAAGCGGAAGATGAAGCATTATCGCCAATATTTGTTGCGCGTAATGCGACACTCATTCCAGCAGGTATTATTTTGGTTGTAGGGGTTATCGCTGGTGCATTTATCGCTATCAGTACAACACGCCCGTTGACGGCACTATCCGAAGCAGCACAACGGATTGGTCAAGATCGTGATTGGGATACACAGGTTGCTGTAACCAGTAATAATGAATTTGGTCAATTAGGGCAAGCCTTTAACACGATGACCAGCGAATTGAAAAATGTCTTTTCTGATCTTGAGAGGCGTATTGAAGCTAGAACAGCAGACCTTGCGACATCAGCAGAAATTGCTGCGGCTGCTAATCAAATTCGTGAGCAAGATGAACTCCTCAGCTTAACCGTGAACTTGATCCGTGATCGCTTTGATTTCTACTATGTCCAAGCCTATATTGTGGATGATATGGGTGAATATGCCGTCTTATCGGATGGTACGGGTTATGCAGGACGTTTGCTTTTGGGGCGTAATCACAAATTACCTTTGGCGAGTAAATCATTGGTATCCACAACGATCAATACAGGCACAATTAGTATTGTACAAGATACCTCCACTAATGATACATGGCTATCGAATGAGCTATTACCCGATACACGTTCTGAAATGGTCATCCCGTTACGTACAAAAGATAAAATTATTGGTGCATTAGATATTCAACACAATCTTGCCAATACATTTGATGAGTCTGCAAAGCAACTTTTTACGACACTTGCGGATCAACTAGCAGTTATCTTTGAAAATGTAAATTTGCTCGCTGATACTGAAGAGCGTGCGAAACGCCTCGCAACCGTATCTGATGTGGCGATTGCAGCATCGACAGAACGTGATATTGCCAAGATGCTACGCACCGCTAGCCAACTGACACGCAAGAATTTCGAGTTATATCACGCGCATATCTACTTAATTGATGAAACGTCTAACCGCTTGCAATTAGTAGCAGGTGCAGGCGAAGCCGGTTTGGAGATGGTTGCAAACAAACATAGTATTGCGCTCACAAATTCGCAGAGTATCGTTGTGCAAGCTGCTAGAACCAAAGAACCCGTTATTGCTAATGATGTCACTGAATCGGCGAATTATCTGCCGAACCCACTACTACCTGATACACGCTCAGAATTAGCCGTTCCGATGATTGTTGCTGGTCGTGTGGTTGGCGTGTTAGATGTGCAAGATGATCGCTTTGGGCGTTTTGATGATGATGACGCACAAGTATTGCGTATTTTGGCAGCACAATTAGGGGTTGCGATTGATAACGTACAAACACTAGAACGCGCACAAAATTCAGCGCAAGAGCTAGATCGTATCTTTAACTCTACCATTGATATGCTCGGATCATCTGATTTTGAAGGTAATTTTGTGCAACTCAATGATGCTTGGGTTGATACTTTAGGTTGGACAAAAGATGAATTGATGGCTGCGCCATTTTTTACGTTTATTCATCCTGATGATATTGAGAAAACCACTGAAGCCAATGCAGGGATTGCAGAAGGTGCGACAGTTATTGAATTTACGAACCGCTATCGTAAAAAAGATGGTGAGTATCTTGATATTGCTTGGAAAGCAACGCCTGATATGTCAATAGGGCGGATTAACTTTGTAGCGCGTGATGTCACTGAACAACTCAAAAATCAACGTGAAGTGCAAGACCGCGCAGTAAAAATGCAAGCTGTTGCTGAAATTAGCTCTGAAATTGGTGATATTCTTGATATTGACCAACTATTATGGCAAGTTGTTGATGTAACACAAGCGAAGATGAATCATTATCATACACAGATATATCTCTTGTCAGATGATAACAAATCGCTCGTGTTGGCTGCTGGCTCTGGCGAAAGCGGACGACAGATGGTGCAATCTGGGCATCAAATTGCGATTGATGCAGATAGCATTGTGGCACGAACTGCGCGTGATCGCAGAGTGATTCGTATTGATAATGTTTTTGAAATTAGCGATCATCTTCCGAATCCACAATTACCCTTAACCCAAGCTGAATTAGCTGTACCCTTGATGTATGGGGGTGACTTACTGGGCGTACTTGATATTCAAGATGAAGAGAGTGGTATCTATACAGATGCGGATGTTCAGGTGAATTTAACACTCGCCAATCAGATTGCTGTGGCGGTGCAAAATACACGACAATTTGAATTAACACAGATTCGCTTGCAAGAGGTACTCACGGCGAATGCTATTTCAGAGTTTGTACGTGAAATCCCTGATTTACAAACGATGCTCGAAAATACAATGACAGTAACTTATAGTTCATTAGGGGCGGATAACAGCGTCTTTGTGTACTATGAACCAGACCGTGATGAATGGCAGGGTTTTGTCGGTGTTGGTGAAAATGTTGATAATGATGTGGCGCGTCAATTTGTGGATACAGCATCACGGTATCCACATGCGGTTGAAGCCTTAAACAAAGATGATGTAATCGCTATTGACGATGTAGCAACCTATCCTGATTTCCCAATGGATGTTGCGGAGTATCTAGGCATCAAATCGGTGATGACGATTCCGATTAGAACGAGTAATCGCGCTGTTGGGGTTATTTTCCTCAATTATATCTATAAAAAACGTTTATTCGTGGATGATGATTTACGGCTTGCGCGTGCGATTGGCAATCAAATTTCCATTGGTATTGAACGCCAAGAAGCTGAACAAGCTATCTTGCAACAGACGCAATTAGCACAACGACGTGCTGCTGAGTTAGAAACCGTAGCGAATGTATCGGCTGCGGCGGCAACTATTCTTGATGTGAATGAATTGCTGCAATCTGTAACTGACCTCACAAAACAAAATTTTGATTTGTATCATGCCCATATTTACTTATTTGATGAAGAGAATCGTCAAATGGTACTTGCAGCAGGTGCAGGAGAAATAGGTCAGATCATGCTCAGTTATGGGCATAAGCTGGAGATTGATAATCAATCGGGCTTAGTAGCACGGGCAGCACGTACCCGCCAACCAGTGGTGGTCAACGATACCGCAAATGTGATTGACTTTTTGCCGAATCCCATGTTGCCAGAAACCCGCTCAGAATTAGCGATACCGATGTTAGTCGGTGATGAACTCATCGGTGTGCTAGATTTGCAATCAGAAGTGGCAGATCGTTTTGATCCTGAAGATATTCGTACCCAAAGCACGCTGGCATCGCAAATTTCTGTTGCTGTCCGCAATGCTCAAGCGTTTGAGCGTGAACGCCGTACCATTGAGCGCCTACGTGAAGTTGATCGCTTGAAACAAGAGTTCTTAGCGAATATGAGCCATGAACTCCGCACACCTTTAAATTCAATTATTGGGTATAGTGAAGTCTTGCTGGATGGGATTGATGGTGATCTCACCGAAGATGCTGTTGAAGATGTTGAAGCGATTCATACCAGTGGTCGCCATTTATTGAGTATCATCAATGAAATTCTTGATCTTGCGAAAATTGATGCTGGTCAAATGCGCTTGGGTCGTCAAGAAAAAGATGTTGTCGAAATCCTCAAACATATTGTGGTCAGTAGTCAAGTGCTTGTCAAAGATAAGCCAGTTGATATTCTTCTGGAAGAAGCGTCACCTGTTGCAATGGCTTATATTGATCCTGTGCGGATGAATCAGATTATGCTTAATTTGGTGGGGAATGCGATCAAGTTTACCGAAGAAGGTTGCATAACGGTACGCTATGGAATGCTCAATGATGATTATCTACAGATTGAAATCATTGATACAGGTATGGGGATGAACGCCCAACAACTTGCACTCATCTTCCAACGTTTCCGCCAAGTGGATGGCTCGTCAACACGCCGTGCAGGTGGGACAGGTCTTGGTTTGACGATTACCAAACAGCTTGTTGAAATGCACGGTGGCGAAATTGATGTAACGAGTGATGTTGGTAAAGGCTCAAACTTCTTCTTCACACTACCTGTTTTAGAAATTGGTAAGCAACTTGAAGCAGAAGAACAAGCTGAACGGGATGCTCAAGAAGCAGAACAAACGACTACAGAACCTGTTGTTGGAGATTGACGCGTAATCTATCGCTTATTGCCTTGATGATGAGCCTTTTATAATGTGCTAAAATTTTTTGGAAATTGTAGGGTGGGAGATCAGCGTATCCCACCGTCTTACAAACGGACGCATACGCCGATGCATCCCTACATCTATTTCTAATTCTTTCGATAATCTACAAC
>JBAUIA010000190.1:0-26842 GCA_049680565.1 Phototrophicaceae bacterium | reverse complement strand
GTTTTAAGGTAAGCCATCCGCAGAGGTTCAAATAGCATTTTTATTGTTTCATCTTGAATTTTTTCAAAATATTCAGGTCTTATATCATCACAATGTTCAATCCCTGTATCCTTGAATAATCCAACGTTTACAACACCTGTAAGCAGTATCTGTGTAATTCTTGGTGTTGCCATCTTAGATAATTTTTGTAATATTACTTCCAACTCATCTTCGATATGTTTCCGCTTTGCAAAATTCCGTTCGCGGTCAATAGTACGCGGTAATTCGCAAGGTGTAGGTTGTCCATGCCCATTATCCAAAATTATTGACACGAATGACCGTCTTAGGTAAACGACTGGCTCAATCTCATGGCGATTAATGACTTCTTGCCGCCATATGTGCGGAGATCGTTTGCACAATATTGTATCATTCGATACGGTTTCGATTAATTCTTGGCACTCATCAAGTGTAGCATCCTCAAAAAAGTAATCAAATACATATGCCCAACGGGGTCTATGGCTATGTTGTGGGTGCAGACGAATCTCATCCAACATTTGTCGCACGTAATCCATTGTTACAATCCCATTTAGAGGGGGTTCAGGTAGTGGAGGGGGTACAAACTTTGGGCGCGGGGGTTTTGGTTCTGCTTTTTTCTTATTTGATGACCCAAATAGTTTACGGAAAAAATCCATGACATATTGTCCTCTTATTGTGTTGATTACACTATAAGATATGACACATATTCCGTAGATCTAGTTCCAAATGTATCAAGGATAGCATAATAAAAAATAGGGATGAGGCGTTGTTCCTCAGCCCTATCATTTTGAGAAATAGGCTAAACCGCATCAGTTTCAGTGTTTTCGATGGGTTCGTCTTCTTCATCTTCCCAGCTAATAATCCAAATACATAGACCTGCCGTGAGTGTCGTTGCGATAATCAACGATACCAAGTTAAACGCTGTTAAGCCAACATCACGCCCGAAAAACAGCAACATGCCGACCATGCCAAGCGCTAAAACAATCCAAGCAGATAGACGGGGATGCGTACTTGCCCATTTGAACACAGGGTTATCCATAATGTGGTGTCTCCGTATGATTTATAAATATCGTCATATGGTGAGTATAGCATAGCTATCATCAGCAACGAACATTAATCAATAGTGACGAAAATATCAAGTTTTGTAAATATCTGATTGTTACTGTTGTCACAATCGTAACTATCACTATAATTGGTATGCAAGTCCCATTTGACAATACATATGCAGGATTTGCTATCCACAATGTCGAAATATCCCCATTTAAGAATCAACAGTGACCGACTGACGTATGATTTTGATATTTTATCTGAAATTGGAGCGACTGTTGCTGGCGGTGTCAGTCGTCTTGCCCTTAGTAATGAAGATTTAGAAGCGCGTGCATGGTTTGCTAATCGTGTTGAAGATGCAGGGTTATTTGTGCGTGACGATGAAGTTGGTAATCTTAGCGGTGTCTACTTTTGTGATAATCCCGATGCGAAAACATTTTTAATTGGCTCGCATCTTGATACGGTGCCAAATGGTGGGCGCTATGATGGTGCTTTAGGGATTCTGGTTGGCTTAGAATGTATCCGTACCATCAAAGAAGCAGGGATTCAGTTACCTGTTCACCTCGAAGTGATTAACTTCACAGATGAAGAAGGCACATGGCAATCATTTTTTGGTAGTCTGGGCTTAACAGGTCGCCTTGATGAAACCCATATCAATGATGCGCATCAAGATAATGGGGCTTTTCGGGTGGCACTTTTCCGTGCAGGGATTCGTCCAAGTGAAGTATATCGCGCACAACGCACGGTAGATGAAATTCTGGGGTATCTTGAATTGCATATCGAACAAAGTGAAGTGCTAGAAATGGCTCATACACAAATTGGTATTGTGAGCAAGATCGTTGGGCGCTCCACTTATATTTTTAATTTTTACGGCGAAGCAACCCACGCAGCGACGACATCACGCAAAAAACAACGCGATGCACTGCAAGCAGCAGCGCGTTTCATCACTGAGATGCACCGTATGGCAGACGATCAATATCCAAATGCTGTTTTCAATTGTGGTAATGTGACGGTGCAACCGGGTGCTTATAATGTTGTCCCAGAAGTTGCCTCACTCAGTATTGAGATGCGACATCATGATGAAGCAACATTATCAGCAATGGATAGCCATCTTGTTCGGTTAGCCCATGAAATTGCCAAGGATTATCGTGTTACAGTCGGTACGCAGCAGGTCTTACGACGAAGTGTTGCAAATATGAACATCGAGATGCAGACGGTGATTCAGCAAGTGTGTGATGATGAGCAATACAGCGCAATGCCAATTATCAGTTATGCAGGGCATGATGCCCAAATCCTCAGTTCGACCTTCCCTTGTGCCATGATTTTTGTTCCTTCAAAAGATGGTATCAGTCATAGCCCTAAAGAATTTACAGAATGGCAGGATATTGAAACAGGCGCAAATGTCATGCTCCAGACGATTTTGCGTTTGGTGGATGCCTAAGTCATGGCGAATTATGCAGTTGTTCGACAACAGATTTTTGATATGGTTCGCAAAGCCGTTGCTGCCGATTTAATTTATTTATCAGCAGGGAATATCAGTGTGCGTGTGGGTAATAACGCGCTGGCAATTACGCCGTCAGGTATTGCTTATGATGATTTACATCCTGAGCAGATTGCAATTATGAGTTTAGACGGCACAGCGATTGATGCACCGTATGCGCCATCTTCAGAAATGCCGATGCACAGCCACATTTTACAAAAATTTGACCGTATCAATGCCATTATCCATACCCATTCGAGTTATGCAGTGACATTTGCGATGTTGGGCGAAACGATCCCCGTTGCAAACCTTGAATTATTTTTCGTTGGCGCACCAATCCCTGTTGCGCCTTGGGCTTGCCCGGGGACACTATCAGCAGGGATTAAAGCTGCGACACTATTAGGTCAACAAACTGATTTAGAAGTCGTCTTGTTACGGAATCATGGCTTGATTGCGGTTGGCGAAACGTTACAGAAAGCCTTCACGGCTGCATTGAGCGCGGAATGTGGCTTACGAGCCTATCATCAGAGTTTGCAAGTCGGTCAGCCGAATATTTTGTCTCAGGAACAGATTGATGAGATTAGAGAACGGTATAAGTAGTTCATTTTTGCAACAAAAAGCACCATCCATGAGGACAATGCTTTTGAACCATTAAGTGAGTCTCGTTTTATGGGAGCATCCTATTACACAAACAATGCCAGTGCTGATAAATAACTTTTGCTAACAATTACTCGCTTGCATCTGTACCCATATTTTGAGAAATAACACGTCCAATACTAATCATGGAAATACCTTGTGTACCACTCGTACTCACCATGATTGCCTCAACAATAGGTTCATAGACAGGTTCTTCAGCAACCCACTCTACAATGAAATTGGATCCCCATCCGCCACTAGTATCACGCGATTCAATCAGGAAACCTGTTGTTGCTAACGGTGACACTTCAATAGGCTCAGGCACGTATTCACGAACAAGTTGTCCATCCGTATCATAATAGCGAACAGCTTGAATAATGATTGATGAATCTAAATCTGTATTATGAATAGCAAGTGTTACCGCTAATTCATGTGTGAGATCACGCCCGCCTAATAACACTTCTGAGTATGCAGGTACATAGAGCGTTTGCCCTGTTACGATCCGTAAATCACGCCCTGTGATAGGTTGAAAAGATCCTCTAGTAATTGTCTCTTCAAATGTAGGGGTACAGCCAACTAAAATGCTAAGACCTACTACTATCACTAATAAAGATATATAGGATTGCTTCATCATGTATTTATATCCCTCAGCATCAGATTATCGAATTTATGTTTTGCGATCATTCATTATATTATATCGTCTTAAATGTCTAGCAAATGACAATGTTCATACAGATATAAAAAAAGCACTATCCATGAGGATAGTGCTTTTAAGTTGTTGAGATTAATCGTTTACCAACCGCGTTTAGCGATTTTTTCAGATTCTGGCAAGCTAGAAATACCAATACCAACCATTGCTTCACCGAGGTTACGGCTAACGTCCGCGAGGATTTTTGCATCGTTGTAGTGGGTGACTGCTTGAACGATGGCTTTTGCACGTTTTGCAGGGTCGCCACTTTTGAAAATACCACTCCCGACAAAGACACCATCCACACCGAGTTGCATCATCAGTGCTGCATCGGCTGGGGTTGCGACACCACCCGCAGCAAAATTGACCACTGGTAAGCGTCCTAGTTCAGCAACTTCTTTGACCAAGTAATAAGGGGCGCGAATTTCTTTGGCATATGCAAAAAGTTCTTCTTCTGCCATGCTTTGTACTCTACGGATTTCACCAAGTACAGAGCGTGCATGACGAACCGCTTCGACAACATCACCTGTACCCGCTTCACCTTTGGTGCGGATCATGGCTGCACCTTCATTGATACGACGGAGTGCTTCGCCTAGATTACGGCAACCACAGACAAATGGGACTGTGAATTTATTTTTATCAATATGATGTTCTTCATCAGCAGGGGTGAGAACTTCACTTTCATCAATGTAATCTGCGCCGAGTGCTTCTAAGATTTGTGCTTCAACAAAATGACCAATACGCGCTTTTGCCATCACAGGGATGCTGACAGCAGCGATAATACCTTCGATCATTTCGGGGTCACTCATCCGCGCAACACCACCTTGTGCGCGAATATCCGCAGGAACACGTTCGAGTGCCATTACGGCAACTGCACCTGCATCTTCGGCAATGCGTGCTTCTTCAGGTGTGACAACATCCATAATCACGCCACCCTTGAGCATTTGCGCGAGACCGCGCTTAACCATTGTTGTGCCTTTTTCGTTACCATTAATACCGTTTGTAGTCATTGTTTACCTCATATTCTTCATTTAGTTTAGGTGACATCATGCTAGCTGTCCCCTCCTTGATTTAATATGTCCATTGTATACCATTAAGCCCACAGCTTTAAGGGTATTTAGGATGTGATGTTGGTATTTTCTAATCGCACGAATAGGACAGCAGTGTATACTTAGATCAACCTGACCATACCTACAAAAAAATTATGCCAGATGCAAATATGCCCACTGATTTACAAGCACTGTGGGATGAACTCAACCAATCGGATGATGTACGTCGTGAGCGTGTCCGTCAAGAACGTTTTGATGAACGTGCCAAGCACTACGCGCAGCCAACTACCTCTCAAACAAGTTATAGCGATGATGAGGTCTACAAATTATTAACGTTTTCATCTGCTGATGAACGCTACGGCATTGATGTCAATGTGGTGCAAGGGGTTCGCGCTGCCGAAAATATTACCCGTGTTCCCGGTGTCCCTGCCTATTATCGTGGGGTTATCAATATACGCGGTCAAATTGTTAGCGTCTTAGATTTACGCCATTTTTTCGGTTTATCGCCATCAATCGCCAAAGAATTTGAACTGATTTTGATTCAAACACATGATTTATCCTTAGCCTTACTGGCTGACCGTATCGACGATGTGCAATTTATCCCAAGAACAAGCATCACGCCATTTGAAATGCGCTATGCTCATGGGGTGACATCCGATCATCTTGTAATTTTAGATATTGATTATTTGCTCTCAGACGAGCGGTTGATTATTGGTGGAGAGAGTTACACATGACAAAAATAATAGAACGTCCGCAAGCGACACAAGTACACCGCATCTTACGTGCTTTACGGCAACCAACGGTGTGGATTGTTGGTATTACGGCATTTTTACCGACGATACTAAGCATTTGGGTGCTGCGTGGCAATCAAGATGATGTACTCGTGATGGGCTTATTAGCAAGCGTTGCGCTGATCTTCGGCATCATCATGGGGAGTTATGTTTACCATGCCAACCGTAGCGATATTGAACAGACCCTCTTGGGGTACACGGCAACACTCGATCAAGTTGCAACAGGTGATTTACGTGTACGGCTCACATTACCTGCTGATGACCAAACCCGCGAAAGTGAGATATTGCGCCAATTAGGGCAAGCGACCAATCGCACCATTGATACTCTGCAAGATATGGTGAAAGATTTTAGCGAAGCATTGAGTGAACTTGAAATTGGAACGCTCGAAATCCTGAATGCCACAGGTCGGCAAATTACAATGGGCAGTGAACAAGATGCTGTTGTGACCGAAACGACAGCGACGGTCAATGAAGTACGGGCAACCGTTACAGAAACGGCTGAACGCGCTCAATCCGTAGCAGAAACAGCCCAATTATCGGTTGATATTTCACGAAATGGGACAACTTCCGTTCAAGAAACCATTGAAGCTATGGAAACGATTCGGCGACGGGTGGAAGATATTGCGGATAATATTTTAGAATTATCCGAGCATACCCAACAAATTGGTGAAATCATTGCGACGGTTAATAATCTTGCCGATCAATCACGGATGCTTGCCTTGAATGCCAGTGTCGAAGCTGCACGTGCAGGAGAAGAAGGCAAAGGGTTTGCGGTTGTTGCGCTCGAAGTCCGTAATCTTGCCGATCAAAACCGTGATGCGACCATTCAAGTCCGTGAAATTTTAGGCGAAATTCAACGCGCAACCAATAGTGCCGTGATGGTGACTGAAGAAGGTAGCAAGGGGGTCGATGCAGGACAAACGAAAGTGAATCGTGCAGGGGAAGCCATCAAAGAATTATCGCGTGCCATTGAAGATGCAGCGATGGCAGCGATGCAAATTGCAGCGAGTACCCGTCAGCAAACCATTGGTATGGATCAATTAACCGATGCGATGCGAACCATCAAACATGCCACTACCGAAACTGTCAGTAGCACAATGCAAGTTGAAGCGAGTGTTAATCGTCTGAAAGAAACCGCGAAACGGGTTAATGCCGTCTTGGATAGTTTGCATTATGCCGATTAATATTACGCTTTCGTAAATAATTTAGAGATATTTTCAGTCTATGATTGACGTATGTGTTGTAAATGGAACAGATCATTAAGGGGTCTTATTATTATGAGAATAAATTGGCAAAAATGGCTTATTGTTTGTATTTTGCTCTTATCTTGTGTTCAAATTCCTGTATTGGCACAAACATCTATTTCGCTTGATTCCACCACACTCAGTGAATTAACGTCAGCAACGCCCCAGCAAACCTTCACGGTCTTTGTAGAGGCGAATCAAACGGTATCTATCCAGTTAACCGAGATTACGCAAAATATGGGGCTACAAGGCGTGGTATTAAACGCAAACAATGCTTTTATATTGGCGATTGGCAATCCTAATGATGATGCGACTATCCTTGCTGACTTTACGCCAAGCGAGACAGACACATATTCTATTCAGATTAATAGCACGAGTAATGCCACAGGTGAGTTTGTCTTGCGCTTAAGTAGCATCAGTGAGGCTGAATTATGCGAAACACTTGTTTATGACACGCTAGAAGATGTGCAACAAGTCTGCCAAGGGGTTGGACGTAACCAAGCATGTTTAGGTAATTTGAGTGCTAGTGCTGTCCCTGCTGCAAACATCAGCCCCAATACCACAGTATCCTTTGAAGCGATTGGCGATATTGTCAATCTTTTTGATGTTGAATCCTTCCAATTAAGCCCATTCAATACAAGCAATAATGATTGGGGCGTGGCATTGTTAAGTGTTCAAGCTGATATTCCCGATAGTTTACCGGGACAGAATGTAACGATGTTGCTGTTTGGTGATGTATCCGTTACCAATTTAACATCAACCAACCCTGATGTATTAACGGATTATCGCCCGATGCAAGCCTTCTATTTTACGGGTGGGATTGGGCAAGAACGGTGTAATGCCGTGCCAGATACAGGTATTCTGATTCAAACGCCTGAGATTGATGCCCAAGTGAGTTTTCTGATTAATGGCGTGGTAGTAGATTTAGGATCAACGGCATTTTTGAGCTTATCCGATCAGCAAACCTTAGATATTGACCTATTAGAAGGCGCAGCGCGTATTTCATCACAAAATCAATCCCGATTGATGATTGGCGGACAACGCATTAGCATCCCTGTTGATGCCAATTCTAATGCGGCAGCGCCACCCAATGCACCAATTCCAATCCCAGAAGATGCACCGCGTTTTAGACCAGATGTTATTGAATCAGACACAAGACCCGAAACAGCAACGCCAGTTGGTACGACCACAGCGCCGAATCCACAACTTACCCCAGTCGATGGCGAACGTCCACAACTACCGACAACGGGACAATGCGTCTTACGCGTATTTGATGAAAACAATAATCCGAACGTACGCTCAAGTCCCTTACAAAATGCACCGATTGTGAGCTTCATTATCCCAAGCGAGCTTTACCCTGTGATTGGGCGTAATACGGAAAGTTCATGGTATCAGATTTCAACAGGATGGGTTGCTGGATTTGTAACCGAACGTGGTGGCGATTGTAGCACTGTGCCTGTGACCTATATTCCCCCAACAGCAACGCCCTTACCGACGGTGACACCATCATTACCGATTGCTGGCAATAATAGCTTCTCAATTACGATTGATGCGGAAGTCTTTGGTACACAACATACATTATCAGGTCATATATCATCACCACAAGGTGTTGCGCGTGATAATGTGAGCTATACCGTTATCAATGCAGGGATGCGTGGTGCTGGTAGCGAACTAGCCTATAGCATTACGTGTACAGGTGTTGGTGTCGAACATGCCATTATTATCTTTAGCGATGGTTTTACAACGCCTTGTAGTGCTATACCGAGTAATTATCTTGATATGGGATTCAATTCATTATCCGATACCATTTCGATTGGCTTCGATAGTTCTGTCGGTGATGCGTATGTGACATGGACAATGTCATTTAGTGTCCGATAATAGCAACATAAACATGAGATGAATCAATGAGCAATGATTTACTAGACATTTTCCAAGCAGAAGTCCGTGAGATTATCACGGGCTTAAATGATAGCTTGCTAAAACTCGAATTGAGCGAAGGCGATGATCGCGCAACCTTACTCAAAGAGATGAACCGTCTGGCGCATAGCATGAAAGGTGCTGCGCGTGCGGTGGGCTATGAAATGGTGGAAAATATCAGCCAATTGCTGGAAGAAATTTTCCATAAAGCATGGCATGATAATTTACACATCACCCCCGGTATGGGCGATTCACTCTATGATGGTATTGATCTGATTCAGCATCAAGTCAATCAAGACCCAATGGATGATGCCATCGTCACCGAAATCATTGCAAATCTAAAAGCGATGCTCAATCCAAAACATCAAGATCATACGACATTTTTGCAAACAGATTCAGCAGAAATCCATGCGATTACCGATGAGGTGATTGCCACGCAAGAACCGATAGTTACGCAAACATCACAATTACACAATGTGCGCGAGACAGCTTCCGATGAGTTACGGCAAATTTTCAGCATTGAAGTTGAAGAATATATTGAGACGCTCAATCAGAGCTTGCTCAAAGTTGAAATGACACAAGGGACTGAGCGCGAGGCTTTGCTGCGTGAGATGAATCGCATTGCTCACAGCATGAAGGGTGCTGCGCGTGCAGTAGCTTATGAAACAGTTGAGCAGATTAGCCATTATATGGAAGAAATTCTCGAACAAGTCCTCAATCAGCAATTAGATATTAGTCCGCATGTTGCTGACATCATGTACGATGGCTTAGACCTGATCTCAGAATCAATCAGTGATAATGCCCTCTCCGATGAAGTGGTTGCAGCCGTTATCATGCAGATGGCACGCATCACGGAAGGGACAGAACGCGCACATCGAGATCGTCCTCTGCGAGCCACTGACCCTGTACCACCTGCGGAAGAAACGCCTGAGATGGAAATCCCAGCAGCATTGATGACAAGTACCGTTGAAACGGTTGGGCAACCGACCATGTTAATGCGCCCTGTGGATGATTCGATTCGGGTATCTGTTAGTAAACTTGACCAAATGATGGCAGATACCAGTGAATTACTGACCGCGAAATTACAAAACAATGCACGGCATCGGATGTTAGCAGATTTACGGCGTGACTTTGGTAAATGGCAACGTGAATGGCGCAGTGCGCGCTCTGCTTATATTCGACTGAATAGACGATTACAAGAAAATCCAGATAGCCTAAGCCCTGAAATGACCGCCGTCTTTCGGTTTCTGGAAAATAATGAAGATTATCTCGCGCGTTCTAACCGTGACATCACACGCTTGCAACGCATTTTAGCACAAGATAATATGCAAATGGCGACCATTGCCGAGCAATTACAAGATAATGTTTCGAGTTTGCGGATGATGCCCTTTGAAAGCATCGTTGGGGGCTTCCAACGAATTGCGCGTGATGTCGCACGCGATGTCGGCAAGCAATTGCATCTGGAGATTCGCGGTGTGGCAGTCGAAATTGATAAGACCGTTTTAGATGCGCTCAAAGACCCGTTGATGCACCTCTTACGCAATGCCATCGATCATGGCTTAGAAGACCCTAAGACACGCTTTCAGCAGAATAAAGATGTTGTTGGCTACGTGTTATTAGATGTTGAGCAACGTGGTAGCGAAATTGCAATTAAGGTACATGATGATGGACGTGGTTTCGATGTTGCAGAAATTCGGCGTAAAGCCCTCGAACGCGACATGATAAGCACGCAAGAAGCAAAGACCCTCACAGATGATGATATTCGTTTATTGGTTTTTCAATCAGGTTTAACGACTAGCGAGCAAGTTACGGGAGTCAGTGGACGCGGACTGGGCATGGATATTGTACGAACACGGATTGAGAGCTTACGCGGACGGGTTTCGATTGAAAGCATTCCACGACAAGGCACAACGATCACATTGCATGTACCTGTTTCGCTCACACGCTTGAGTGTTGTGACGCTACGGCTTGGTGATGAATATTATGCTGTTCCTTCGAGTATGGTTGAGCGCATGGAAACGATCTCGCTTGATGCGATTTATATGGCGCAAGGCAACGAAATGATTAATATTAACGAGCGTCCGATTCCCTTGATCGCACTAGGGAGTATTCTCGATACACCCGTGATTGATCGGCGCAGCGATCAGATTAAAATCGTTGCCCTCAAAGGAGCAGACCGCACAATTGCCTTTGAGGTTGATGAATTATTCAATGAGGTTGAACTGGTACTCAAACCACTTGGACGCGAACTCGTGAATGCGCCATTTGTCGCAGGGGCAGCTATTCTTGGTTCAGGCAATGTCATTATCATTTTAGATGCGAACGATGTTGTACGACGTGCGATTGGGTCTAATTTGCAAGCACGCCAGCGCCCAATGGTACGCACGCAAGATATTTCAACACGGTCAATTCGCATATTGGTGGTTGATGATTCGATTACGACACGCACCCTCGAAAAAAATATTTTAGAAGCTGTTGGTTTTGAAGTTCATGTTGCGATTGATGGTGCGGAGGCTTGGTCACGGTTAGCAGAGATTGCCCCTGATATTATTGTGAGTGATGTCGAAATGCCCAAGATGAATGGCTTAGAATTAACACGTTTATTGAAATCATCGCCTGAAACACGCGATATTCCGATTATCTTACTGACCTCACTTAGCAAGCCCGAACAACGCGAGGCTGGATTATCCGCAGGGGCTGATGCCTACCTCATCAAGAGCCGTTTTGACCAATCCGAGCTGCTTGAAATCATCCAAAGTGTCATTTAAACCAAACCCTAACCAATAGGACGATCTTCTGACTGTTTCTTTTTTGTAACATCGCGTATAAATAGACTATGCAGAAGGGGTGGGGAGAAAACATGGGTGAGCAAATTCGTGTATTGATTGCAGAAGATAGCCCAACCGTATGCCATTATCTGACGACAATTATTGATGCAACATCGGATATGGTCGTCATTGGGATTGCGCGTAATGGCTTGGAAGCGATTCAGAAAGTGCATGAATTACGCCCAGATGTTGTTTCGATGGATATTAGTATGCCAGAGGTCAATGGTTTGGAAGCAACACGCCGTATTATGGAGCAGCATCCGACACCGATTGTCGTTGTGAGTGGCTTAATCGGTGGTGATGTGCAGCTATCCTTGCAAGCAATCGAATCTGGTGCATTAGCGGTTGTGAGCAAACCACCCTCTCAAAAACATCCTAGCTTTGTGGACGAACAAGATAAATTATTAAAAACATTGCGGGCAATGGCAGGGGTCAAGGTTATATCACGGCGTAAACCTCGTCATCCCCAAGCGGATTTACCATCTGCACCTTTTCGGATGCCTCAAAAGGCACAAGCCCCTGAAGTGATTGTGATTGGTGCAAGTACGGGAGGTCCTAGCGCGTTACGCCATCTATTGCGTGATTTAACAACAATGACACAAGTTCCGATTGTGATTGTGCAACATATGCCCGATGAATTTATCACAGGTTTGGCACAGTGGCTCACATCAGCGACAAAACAGCCTGTTTTTGTGGCTGGTCATCAGATAGCGTTACAGCATGGGATGATTATGCTAGCACCGGGGAATGCACACCTAACGCTTCGTCGGGTCAATAATCGTTTAGTGACGCATTTAGAGCAAACAGCAAAATTATCGCGTTATCGCCCATCAATTGATGTATTGTTTAAATCAGTTGCGGATACATTAGGAAATCGTGCGATTGGGGTCATTTTGACAGGTATGGGCGATGATGGCGCAGCAGGTTTATATGCCATGCGGATGGCAGGCGCAGCAACGCTTGTCCAAGATGAGGATAGTTCAACTGTTTTTGGAATGCCGCGTGCAGCAATTGAGCATCAAGCAGCAGTGCATATTGTTTCCCTGAGTAATTTAGCATCGCAAATCAAGAAATTGTTATAAAATGTGACTATTAAGCCATAATAACGGTATATTTATTATTGTAATATGAACAATCAATCATTATTTGTAATACAAGCAGATAACAAAGAACACAATCCCCATCGTTTGGGGTAATGAGGATAATATGGCGCTCGAAGTATTATTGGTAGAAGATAGCAAAACGCAAGCTGCACAGATCAAAGAGACACTCGAAAGTGTGGGCTTGGTGGTGCGGTTAGCGTATGATGGACCTGAAGGATTGCGCGAAGCATTGGAGAATCCACCTGCGCTGATTGTGTTAGATGTGAAGTTACCGACAATGGATGGTTTCCAAGTGTGTCGTCGTCTAAAACGGAATCCTCAGACTGAGAATATCCCTGTGATTATGTTGACTGAAAAAGCAGGTCCCAAGGCAACCATGTCAGGCTTACGCGCAGGTGCAGATGATTATATCCCGAAAGATATTTTCGCATCGGAACACTTGATTGATACACTCAATGAATTGGGTCTATTAGACGGATAGCACATCATTTACATGATTCACATACATTTATGCAATAATATCTACACATTCGGTTATGATAAGACCGATTAACTTAGGAGAATTTCCTCATGGTGGAAACTAAAAGTCCATATAAGATGCGTCCACCTGTCTTGAGTGTTCATGTTGAAGATAGTATGGATATTATGATTGTGCGCGACACCGCCCGACGTGCAGGGAGTTTAATCGGTTTTTCACCTGCATACCGCGCCCAAATAGCCAGTGCTGCGGCGACCTTGGCTGATCTTGTGCTGAAAACAGGTGAATCACATACGATTCATCTTAATGGGGTTGTCAATGGCTTAAAAGCTGGATTACAAATTAGCTCACAAACGCCTTGGCTAGAGGGTGTATCGGCAAATAATGTGATGATTGCATTGAAAAGTAAAATGGGTGAACTGGTCGATGAGATTATCTTGGAAGATGATCCTGCAACTATCTTGATGGTGATGTGGCTGAATGATGAGCGTAAATAATCAAAAGGCGCTACTCACATTCCGTTTGGCAGATCAATATTATGCCTTGCCAATTGAGAATGTGATTGAAGTTGCTGCTATGATGCGCGTTTCAACCCTTTCCAATGCACCTGCTGCAATTCTCGGGTTGATTAACAGGCATGGTGCAGCCGTACCAATACTTGATTTACGCATTGCTTTTAACTTAATTGCCACGGGCTTAGATGAATCAACGCTTTTTATCGTTGCTCAAGGTAGCAATTATCATGTAGGCTTAATCGTAGACGAGATTTTACAAGTAAAATATGTTGATGAGTCAGCCTTTAAAGTAGCACAAGGTTTGGGGCGCTATACCACCCACATTATCAGTGATGGTGAACAACTCTATCAGCAAGTGCAATTACAAACACTCTATGAAGATTATCTAAAAACTATCGAATCGTAAGACGAGATTTGAGGACATCGAAATTAAGATGAATCATCAACAAAAAGAACGTATTCTAATCGTCGCAAAAGATGAAGATTTACGCCATAATCTGGTTGAAACACTCGAACAAGCAGGCGGTTATAGTACGTTTGAAGCCAATACATTTGAAGAAGCCTTGAGTGAAATATTGCTCACAAATTTTGATCTCATCATCACTGAAGCAGAATTGCCTGACTTGAGTGGGATGGATCTATTGGCAGTTGTTGGTGGGTTGCGTCCGGGTGCGCGTGTAATTGTGATTGATGACGATCTATCAGCTAAAAGCGCCGTGGCTGTTTTTCGGCTTGGCGCAGTCGATTACCTCTATAAGCCTTTGAATCTCACATTTTTCTTGATGCAGGTTGAACGACAACTTGAACTCCAACGGATAGAATCTAAGGTCGTTACAGTAGCAGAAAAACCCAAGAAAACGATTACTCAACGAGATCGCTCGAAGCGCCTTGACCCACGCACACGCTCGGCAGCTATGCAATTGGGACGTAGCCAATTCAAGCGGATTGATGCTGAACTCAACCGTCTATTAGGGCATGTCAAAGCAGGTTTTGTGGGCTTGATTGATACTGATGGTAATATGATCGGCGCAGCAGGCACATTGGACGATTATGATCTGCAAGTGCTGACACGCGCCCTCAGCATTGACCATAAAGCGCAAAAATCACTCGCTGATTTGTTGGATGAGAATAAATTCCATTCGACCTATTTTGAAGGCGATGATAACGATGTCTATATCATTGAATTTGGGACAGACATCATTGTATCACTCGCTGTTATATCAGGTCGTCATGTCAAACCGGGGATGGTCTGGTTGTACACCAAACGGACAGCAGCAATCATTGATGAAATCTTGCAAACTGTACCAAAACCAAAAACATTGCCAAAGCTCCAATAAGTATTAAGCCTTAGCAATGACACTTTCGTAGACTTTGCGTGTATCCCTTGCAGTTTTAAGCCAATTATAATGGGTTACTTGTGCCAAACCTTGATTGACAAATTCATCACGCAATGGCTTTTGAAGTAATAAGGAAATAATTGCAGCGCCAAGTTCACGCGCAGTCTCTACAAAGTACGCCCCTTCGCCATAAATTTCTTCAGCGACAATACTATTCCAAACCACGGTAGGTGTGCCTGATGCCATTGCTTCTAGCGGTGGTAAGCCAAACCCTTCATATACACTTGGGAACGCAAATACATCCGCTAAACGATATAAAGACGGCATATCAGCTTCTTCAACATAGCCAATCCACTGAACGTAATCTTCTAATTTTAGGCGTTTGATATATTCAGGTAAATCAGGGAATAAGGGATTTGACCAATCGGGTTGTTTGCCTGCTAAAACAAGCGGTGTCGTTGCCCCTTCTGTGGGTGCAACATACGTATAAGCGAGCAATAATTCGTTGACTTGCTTACGGGCATCAAAGCCCAAGCCACCGAGTACAAAATTATCAGGCAAATTATACTTTTCACGGACTGCTTCATCTTTTTCCGCACCCATCAAGGGATGATAGGCATCATCAGTCGCTAAATAGGTCACGGTAATGCGATCTTTGGCAACACCAATTAATTTTTCAATATCAATTTGGCTGGTATAACTAATTGTGATGACATGGTCGGCGGTTAAGGCGCTCTGTGTGACCATTTCAACATATAAGCGTTGGAAGAATCCGCCTGAGTATAATGGATATAATAAGGGGATCACATCCAATACAGAAACTACTTGCGGTATATCAATGCTTAAGGCACTGCCCCAATACGGAATATGAGCCACATCCGCCCCAATTGATTTTGCCATCTTAGGAAATGTACGTTGTTCAAACCACACTTTGCCTAGCTTACTGCTGCTTGCTTTATTGCCTGTTGTCACCACCTCGATACTATCAGGCACATTATCAGGTTTAGGGTTATGAGGTGGCATGATAAGTGAAATTTTAAGCGTTTGATCGACTCTCGGCAAATAACGCATCAAGCGTCGGAGATATTGCCCACTTCCTGAATTGGGAATATCCCAAAACCAGCCATTAACTGCAACGTGCATCGGTATATCCTTTAATTGCTACAACAGTGAGCGATGGTTAAATCTATGCGTCGTTGGCAACGCATGATTGGCACATCGCATAAAATTCAAGTAAATGCCCTGTGATGTCTAGCTTAAATTTTTGTTCCAATTGCTGTGCTAAATCCGACAAGCCACAATCTTCAAATTCAAAGATTTGGTTGCAATTGGTACAAATCACATGATGATGATGTCCATTTGGCATCATAATATATTGCGGTGTCATACTGGTATCAACATAGGTTGGGCGAATAATATTCAACTGGGTGAGCATATCTAAAGTACGAAATACACTCGCACGCCCGATGCTTTCATCCGCCGTTGCGACAGCTTCTAAAACTTCAGCCGATGTACAATGTCCGCCTAAGTGTTGGATTGCTTCTAACACAGTGATGCGCGCGCGTGTGAGTTTGTAGCCTGCTTGGCGAATGCGCGTTTTATGTTGTTCGATTGAAAAACTATGTTGATTTGACACGGATGTCAGTTCCTCGATTACTGAAAGATATTGCATTATAAACGATAAGCATGATCTATTATCGCAGAATTTAATGTAAATGTCGGTAGCGAGTTGCCACACAAATAAATTAAAGTGCGCTATAATCGGCAGTAATTGATTGCACCATGTATTAAAGAAACCCATTAAGGGTGTGCTTGGATCAAATCGACTATTCGTTTGCTAAAAAAGAGATCGTATGCGACCTGAAAACGACAATAGACCTAGTGTATGGACGTGGTTAGCTATCACAGGCTTACTACTTGCCTTGAGTGGTATTACCTATTTTACGTTTTACAATTATCAAAAAATTGATGCTGCGCTGAATGTGTTGGATTTTGAACCTGATGACATTGAGGGCGAAGATACTGGACAACTCAGCGATGAAGAAATTGTCTTAGAGCGTGCCAAATTAGCGCTTGCAGAAGCCGAGCAAGCGGTTGATTTAGCCTTTAATCTGCTGGGTATTTTTGAGGCACTTAGCCTTGCGATTACTGTTGGTGGTGTTATTTTGACAGCATTTGGTTTAACACGCTTTACGACAGCACGCACTGAGCTAGAAGAAACCCGTAAATTAGTGGAGCAAGAGTTTGAAGCTGCGCGATCACGCTTTGAAACCGCGATTAGTCGCAGTGAAGAAGAAGTGGCTCAAATGCGCCTTGATCTGGAAAATTCTGCACAAAATGATCGGCAACGCACATCTGATGCGTTGTTGGCTAATGCGTTGATTCCTTTAGGGGAACGCCAATATCGTACAGCCGATTATCGTGGAGCACTTTCTACGTATAATCGGGCGCTTGATCTTGATCCTGAAAATCCAGTCATTAATCAGCGCTTGGGGTATGTTTATACACAAACAGGTGAATTAGATGAAGCGAAACGTTGCTATGAGAAAGCAATCGCGCGTGAGAATAATTTCGCACCTGCACTGGCTGGCTTAGGCTTTGTGCAACGACGCTTAGGGGAGCAAGCTGGCAAAGGTATTAAGGACGATATGTCATCCGAACAACAAAATGCGCTCATTTTTGAACGCGATCAACTGTTGAATGATTCTGAGAAATTGCTCTTAGAAGCGCTGAAATTATCGCCCAAATTGGTTGATGATGATGGTGAATCATATTGGGGGATTCTGGGTGGCTTGTATAAACGACGTGGACAAAATGCACAAGCCATTGAAGCCTATAAACGGGTGACAGAAGTCACACCACAATCATCTTATGGTTATGTTAACTTGGCATTACTTTATCAAAAGGTGAGTGATCGGCAGCACGCACTAGATACTTATGTAAAAGTAGAACAGATCGCTAGTAAAGAAGCGGAAGCCGAAGCTGGTAATTTCTGGGGTTATTCTGATCTCATTTCATCCAGTTTTGCGATTGGTAAACACGAGCAAGCACTAGAAAAATTACCGATTGCAATTTCGATTGCGCCACTGGATTCCCCTTTCATGTTGGAAGGTCTGCGCGATACATTGCTTGATTTACTTGATTTCTTGGAAGAAGAAAAATTGCCACCCATTCAAGTGGCGGTAGAGATTCTTAATACAGAGATGAATCGTCGTAAAACAGGCGCATAAGCATACATTTCATCATGAGTTACTAGTCAAACAAAACAGGCGAGGGATACCCTTCGTCTGTTATACCTCTATTTGCGCTACTTAGCATCGGTTTGGTATATCGGGATTGACATCAGACATTGAACCGATAACACTTGAGGTTCTCAAATTTTAGTCCAATAGGTTGACCTCATGCCCAAACCTTCTTTCTCCGAACGCCTAGCACAGCAAAAACCAATTCTTGGGGATGGCGCAATAGGCACGCTACTCGTGCAACGTGGTAATCTTTCCTTGAATAAGTGCTTTGACCAATTGAACCTTACACAACCTGCCCTCGTTGAAGGTACACATACCGACTATATCGAAGCAGGGTCAGAACTGATTGAAACCAACACATTCGGCGCAAATCGCTTTAAACTCAGCGAGTATGGATTAGCCGATAGTGTTGTCGAGATTAATCAAGCAGGGGTGCGATTAGCCCAACAAGCCGCAGCAAAAGCAAATTATCCTATCTATGTCGCAGGGGCAGTTGGTCCTCTCGGTGTGAGCTTACAGCCATACGGACGTGTCTCACGCGAAGATGGCAAAGCTGTTTTTGTAGAGCAATTGCAAGCCTTACTCGATAGTGGTATTGATGCGATTCTCTTTGAAACATTCAATAATCATGACGAACTGATACTCGCTGTCGAAACAGCGCGTGAATTAGATGCCGATATTCCGATTATTGCACAAGCAACATTCTCAACCGATAACATCACATCAACAGGACATAATCCTGCACGGGTTGCTAGTGATTTGCATCAAACAGGCGCAACCGTTATTGGGGTTAATTGCGGGACGGGTCCATCGCAAATTTCACGTATTTTGCAAACGATGCACAACGCTGTACCTGATGCAAAATATAGCGCATTACCCAACGCAGGTTTCCCATTAACTGTCGGTGGACGTGCGATGTATCCTGCAACAGCCGAATATTTTGGCGATTACGCTCTAACTTTTGAAGCCATTGGCGCTCAAATTGTGGGCGGTTGCTGTGGTACAACACCGCAACACATTGCAGCGATGCGCCAAGCATTAGATGATCCACAACGTGTTGCACCAGAATTTCAAGTTGTGCAAGTGACAGAAACTGACTTATCGACCCAGAATATCCATCCAACAGATTTAGCCCAACGCTTAATTGATGGCAAATTTACAGTCACTGTCGAAATGACACCACCACGTGGCTATGATACAGAAACCATGCTGCGAGAAGCGCGTTTATTGCGTGATGCAGGTGCATTTGCAATTGATGTTGCGGATACCCCTGCTGCTAAAATGAAAATGAGCGCATGGGCAGTCAGCCATTTGCTACAAGATCATATTGGCATTGAAACTGTGTTACATTTCCCAACACGCGGACGCAATATTTTACGGGTACAGGGCGATTTACTCGCTGCCCATGCACTGGGATTACGCAATTTATTTGTGACAATGGGCGACCCTACGCATATTGGGGATTATCCTGAAGCAATGGATACTTATGATATTGTACCGAGTAAGCTGATTGCTGTTATCAAGCAAGATTTGAATAACGGCAAGGATATGGCAGGCAATAGCATAGGTGTACCAACGCATTTTAATGTGGGTTGTGCGCTAAATATGGCAGCCGATAATCTGGATCGAGAGATCAAGGTTTTGCTGAACAAATTAGAAGGCGGTGCAGATTTTGCACTGGGTCAAGCGGTCTTTGATCCACCACGCATTGAAAGTTTCTTGAAACGCTATCAAGAGATGACAGGCGAAGATTTCAATTTACCTGTGATTATGGGCTTAATCCCCTTGCATAGTGTGCGACAAGCCCGTTTCCTCCATAATGAAGTACCGGGGATTGTGATTCCTGATGCGATTTTTGAACGTCTCGAAGCAGCAGATGAAGATCAAGTTGCTCAAGTGGGATCACAAATTGCGATTGAACTCATGCAACAAATGCGCGGTTACGTCCAAGGAGCTTATATTATTCCAAGTGGTCGCTATAAATCGGCAGCAACCATTGTCGATGCAATTGTCCATGCCCCTGTAAATGCTTAATACGCTATTGAATGAGGTCAGTTTTCATGCTGACCTCATTTCTACGCCACCTATCAAGGCAAATAATTACACAATCTAATCGGCAACGACAAAACGTGAAGCATTCCAGATTTCACCTGTGGATGCGATGCTATCGCTAGCTTGTGCCTCGCTTACATCTAATTTCCAATCCGCAAATGTACAATTATCGGTTTCGCGGTGTTGCTGGGTATTGAGAATAATGACATAGGCATCCGTGTATGGACGGGTATCGACTACACCGCCTGCCCCTAGATCGTAAACTGTCGCTAAGTCTGTTTCGCGGTCAATGCCAACCAGCCATAATGCAAAATTGTCAGATGTATCTAAGCGTATATCGTAGACATCCATAGCGGTGATTTGCACGTAATCAACCCCAAGTTGTTGCACGCCATCGCGTGACGACGTGATTGACCCTGTGCTATCTAAAGTTGTTTCAATATCAACGGTACTTTCAAAGAACGCGCCAAGGGCATAATCTCGCAACAAATTACGCACAGCCATCCGCATAACAACATCTTGTGGCGTGGTATTGAGTGCCTCTAATGCCCGATAGAAACCTTCTAAGCCTTCATTTTCAGATAGGTATTCCCAGATGAATTGATAACTTTCGATGCCCAAATCGCGCGTGAAGCTATCAATAAGCACCCATTCACCATAGACCCGTAGCCGACTGTTACCGCGTCCATTAAATGCGCCTAAGCAAAGATCAGGCGTATTAAATAAGGGGGATACGTTTGCCCCTGCATTGGTTAATTCTGGATAGACAAGCGTTTCAATCCATGTTGCGCCTGCTTCATAAAACGCAAAAAAGCGATCATTCACATCATAGCCAAATTGGATATTATGATGGACTTCGTGGGCAGCAGTTGTTCGCATGGCGTTAAAAGCAAATTCCCGATCACGCTCATAATCAATGTCATTTTCGACAACAAGGTAAGAATAGGCAGCATAATACTCAACAACAGGTGTATTGGGGTTATCACCAACGAGATTTTCAGGGGTTGCGATGCCTAAGGCAAAATCAATATCATGGACATAGACATCAAGGCGTGTATCACCTCCTTCGCCACAATCCGCAGGAGGCAATGCCCAGCCTAAATCATTGAGTTGGGTATCTAGCGAGAGTTGTAGCGCAATGGCTAATTCGGTAATCCATTCAATTGAGGCTGCATCGCGTCCGCTATCGGTATAGTGGATCACAAAGGCATCGGCTTCATAAGTTAGATCATTGCCACTTAAAACGGGGCGATCACTAAAAATAGCATCATCACAGGTGAATGGTTCAAAGGTGGTGGCAAGGTCATCAGTTGGGGCTTGGTCAATGACGCTGATAATTTCGGGCGTATTCACCCCAACAACCAGTTCAAAACGCCCGATTTGCTCACGGGTAATCAAACCAATTAAATATGTGCCATCAACTTCAACTTCATAACTCAATGCAGCATTGAAGCCACCGCCACTATTATTATCTTCGACAAAAACATCTGTCAGCGATTCATTGAGGACATACATATAGGTATCGACGCGCCCGATACCTGCTGCGTAGGCATAAATAACATCACCTGCGCTAAGATCAATAAATTGAACGATGATTTCATCATCATCACTTTCAAATTGACCACTGAAGCGTAAAATTTTACCTGTCACATCAACCATTGAGGGCTGATCATTAAGGATTGGAATTAATGGCGAGGGTTCAGGGGTTGCTTCACCAATTGCGATGCGTGTTTCATCACTTGAGGCTGCTAAGGGCATCGTAAAGATTAACAGTACAGCCATTATGAGTAGAATTGATCGTGTTTGCTTATTCATCAGATGCTCCCATTAAACCAAGCCTAATATGCTAACAATACATCAAAGGAATTACGGCTTTATAACAATAAACAGAAAAGGTATGAGCAGGTCATACCTTATATCTTACAATTAAATTGATGTGGTGCATGTGATGATGTGATGAGGATTAGTTATATGCACATTCGCTATAAAAGCTGATAAATGTGCCATCACTATCAGGATCATCGGAAATGCGGTAGTCGGTACTGGCGACACCTGATAGTGCAGCATTTGCATTGGCTTCGTTAAAATTGCCACTGGTTAGATCACGGCGATAGGTACGATACCATGCGCGGACATCATTGGGTGTATCGGGGGTGTAATAGACTTGCTGTGTAATGCCTGATGCACGCGGTCTAAAGAAACCTTCTTCTAGTGTTTCAACGAGTTCAGCTTCAGGGTAAATGGGCATCCATTTATTAATATCAGCGCGACAATAACTATCTACCGCAAAGATAGAGGTTGTTGTACAAACTACAATCCCAATTACAATAAACACTGTCCCGAACACTGTCCGCGAGAGTGAACCTTTACGTCGTCTACCCATATTTTATCTATTTTCCCTATTATCTGATTTTCGCAGCCCCATCATATCGGATAGCTATGAGGAATGTATGAAGACAAGCAGTTTATCACGAACTATTTAGCTTTTATCAGCGAAAAGTTGCACATTACCACAACGTTTACAATGCCGTGCTTCAACTCTCTTATATCCTGTAAACCACTTATCATTGGGCTTTAAAGTGGCATTGAGTAATCGACCCCAAGTAAAATCGTTATGACCACAGACAGGGCATAAATCAGGATTCCAGTATTCAGCTTTTGGGCGTTCTGTGTAGTCATTTTTCTTCTTTTTCTTGTCAGTCATAAAAACACACTCCCTTTAATGCTTGCCAGTAAATCATGATTGTAGCCTAACATGGATAGGGTCAATTTTGTTCCCTAATGATTAGGGGTTCAATCAAAAAGAGCAGGTACATTTTGTGTACCTGCTCTTTCAAGTGGTTTGATGAGATGCTGCGTTTAGGTGCGTTCGCCCAAGATTTGGTCGCTGCGGTCAAGATTACCAACTGCGTAGTATTTTGCATCTGGATGATGGGTGAAAATCGCTGCGGTACTTTGCTCAGGTGTGATTTGGAATGATTCGGTTAAGACCAAGCCTAAATCAGCTTCAATTTGTGGCATCAATTGCCAAACAATCGTATGATCTTCAAGTTCAGGGCAAGCAGGGTATCCCCAGCTATAACGTTTGCCTTGCCCTTTGGCGATACCAAGCTGACCTTGAACCAAGTTACTCATATAGTTCGCTGTAGCTTCTGCTGCTTGTACTGCTAAACCATGAAAGAAATAGGCTTCGGTGTATTGATCGCTATTTTGGAGCGTATCAAATTTATGGTCGGCTGCTGCGCCAACGGTTACGGCTTGCAAAGCAACAACATCGACACCCCGTCCACCCATTGGTTCGTAGTAATCACTAATGCACAAGAAATCGCCACTATCTTGACGTGGGAAGCTAAAGCGTGCGACTTCTTTTAATTCAGGCGGATTACCATTGGCATTTTGGAATGGTTTCCAATCCCAAATGACGAGATCATCCCCATCGGCATTACATGGGAAATAGCCATAAACTGCCGCAGGATTAAGTGTGCCTTCTGCAATCGCATCTTTGGTCATGGTAGCAAGGCGTGCTTCAAATTCTTCTTGCGTTTTTGCCCATTCGTCGCCTTGTTGGTTTTTCGCACCCCAACTCAAACGGAATAATTCTGGCTTATGCAGATGTTGCATCACAACATCAAGCGGAATATCCGTTACAACTTTTGCGCCCCAGAATGGAGGTGTTGGTAGCTCAGGGGCAACTTTAACTGTCTTTTGCACCGTTTTGGTACGATTAACACGCCGTTGACGCGGTTTCTTGCCCATTTCAGTGTAGGCAGCATCAATCATTTCTTGTAGGAATGTCTCGCGTTTATCTGTGATGAGTGTATCCATCGTATCTAAGCCTTCAAAGGCATCTTTACAGTAGAATACCCCTGCTGGATACGGTTCGTTGGTTTCATCTAAGAATAGAATGCGTTGCCCAAATTTACGGTTGATGGCAGCGCCCCCAATCAGCACAGGAATATCTAATCCACGCCGAGAGAGTTCATTGACGACCAATGGCATTTGCTTAGATGTACTGACCAGCAATGCCGATAAACCAATTGCATCCGCATTGTGTTCAATGGCTTTTTCGATAATGGTATTGACGGGTACTTGCTTGCCAATATCATGAACGGTGTAGCCATTATTACTCAGGATGGTTTTCACTAAATTTTTACCAATATCGTGAACATCGCCATAAACAGTTGCGAGAACGACAACGCCTTTGGTACTCCCTTCGACTTTATCCATGAATTTTTCGAGGTAGGCAACCGATTTTTTCATGGCTTCGGCAGATTGTAATACAAATGGTAGAATCAGTTCCCCTGCACCGAATTTATCGCCGACTTCTTTCATGGCTGGTAGCATCACATTATTGAGGACACCGACTGCATCTTGTCGCGTTAGGCACTCGTCAATGAGGTCTTCGACACCTTCTTTTTTACGATGAACAATTTGCCAATGTAAGGCTTCTTCGGCGCTCATGCCTTCGGTTGGATCAATGAGTTCATTTTCAGATAGTTGCACATCATTTTGTTCAAAGAATTGGATAAAGCGAGCTAAAGCATCTTCATCTGTATTGAAAATGAGATCATTGGTGACTTTACGCTGATCGTCAGGGATTTCTGCATAGGGTGTAATATGTGCAGGATTAACGATTGCCATATCCAGCCCTGCTTGTACAGCATGATACAAGAACACACTATTGAGGACACCACGCCCGCCCGGTGACACCCCAAAACTCACATTGCTAATACCAAGTGCTGTTTTAACACCCGGTAATTCCGCTTTGATACGACGGATGCCTTCAATGGTTTCGACGGCATCATTACGTAATTCCGCTTGACCTGTTGTGAGTGGGAAAACGAGTGTATCAAAAATAAGGTCATCTGCTGTGAAGCCATATTCATCAACTGCTATATCATGAATACGTTTGGCAATCTCGAATTTTTTCTCGCGTGTGTGTGCCATACCTTCTTCATCAATCGTCATTGAAAGAACGGCAGCACCATGCTTTTTAGCAATTGGCAGAATCGTATCAATGCGGTCACGACCATTTTCGAGGTTGTTACCATTAATCACACCACGTCCGGGGTACATTGCCAATGCAGCCTCGGCAACATCCGCTTCGGTGGTATCAATGATGAGCGGTACATCAATGGACATCGCCAATTTTTTGACGAGTTCTTCCATTTGGTCTTTTTCATCAAAGCGTTCGGTTAACGCTACACAAATATCGAGCATGTGTGCGCCAGAATTAACCTGACCCACTGCAATTTCGACAATGCTATCGTAATCATCCGCTAGCAATAAGCGTTTGACCTTGCGACTTCCTTGGCTATTTACCCGTTCACCAATCAATGTCGGACCGGGGTTTTGTACAAGGGGTGTTGCTTTCATGTTGGATGATGCTTGTGCTTCAAAATCAATATCACGCACTTTAGGAGCTTTACGGGTAGCGATTCCATCAATGACATCTTGATGACTATGCCCATGTACTTTGCGATAGAGTTTATCGAGATGAGCAGGACGTGTTCCACAGCAACCGCCGACGATACCAATACCCCATTTGGTAAATTCGCTGACCATCTCACTGAATGGTTCAGGTTCCATAGGATAAACGGCTTCACCATCGACATTGATCGGTAAGCCAGCATTGGGGAGAACACTAATTGGATACGGGCTATGTTCTGCGAGATATTGTAAGGGTTGGCGCATGTATTCAGGACCTGTTGAGCAATTAATGCCGATAACATCAATATGCAAGGGGTCAAGCGTTACCAACGCACTGCCAATATCTGTCCCAAAGAGCATCCGTCCGCTCACATCAAGCGTAACTTGTGCTTGAATCGGAACCCGTTTATTGTGTTCATCAAAATAGCGGTTGATGCCCGTAATCGCTGCTTTGACCTCTAAAATATCTTGCGAGGTTTCAATCACAAGCAGGTCTGCGCCACCTTCAACTAAGCCTTGTGCTTGTTCGTAATACAATTCTGCTAATTCATCGAACGTGATATTGCTCAGGTCAGGATCATTGCCCGATGGTAATTTACCAGAAGGACCAATACTCCCCGCGACAAAGCGTGGAATCCCTGTTTTTTCTTCCCAAATATCGCAGGCACGCCGTGCAATTTGAGCAGCCGTGCGATTCAATTCTAAGGTAATATCACCTAAGCCATATTCGGTCAATGTGAGACGATTCCCACGAAAGGTATCGGTTTCAACGACTTCACTACCTACCGCTAAGAATGATTCATGAATTTCTTGAATCACATCAGGGCGTGTCATGACGAGGTTGTCATTACAACCTTCAAGAGCGCCACCGCCAAAATCTTCCGCAGTGAGGTTATAGTTTTGAATGCTTGTCCCCATTGCGCCATCAAAAATCACAACATGGTCTTCTATTGCATCCAGATAACCACGCTTATAATAGGTCTTTTC
>JBAUIA010000189.1:0-3076 GCA_049680565.1 Phototrophicaceae bacterium | reverse complement strand
TTAAGCCTAAGGCAGTATACTCTGTGGTGTATCGCATTTATTAAAAAGGATATTTTAGATGAAACAAATGAATTTTGATTTTGAGTCACGGCGGAGTATGGTCGTGGCGAGGCGTGGCATGGTCAGTGCGAGTAATCCGATGGCGGCTCAAGCAGGTTTACGGATTTTACAACGCGGTGGCAATGCAGCAGATGCTGCTATCGCTACCGCAGCCATGATGAATGTCTTTGAACCATCGGCAACAGGTATTGGTGGCGATTGTTTTGCCCTGTATTATGACGCTCAATCAGGCACTGTGACCGCCATGAATGGTAGTGGACGTTCCCCTCAAGATTTAACCATAGATGATGTGCGTAAAAGTGGCGTTGATGGCGATAGCATTCCGGGCTTGAATGTCCATGCGATTACTGTCCCCGGTGCTGCGCGTGGCTGGGAAGATTTGGTCAAACGCTTTGGCACAATGCCTCTCACAGAAGTTCTGAAAGACCCCATTTTCTATGCAGAAGATGGCTTCGCGGTTGCGCCAAGTTATGGGGCATTCTGGGGTAGTGATTATGCACGACAATTTTTAGCGGAACGCCCCAACGCTGGCGACTATATCCCCAACGGTACAACACCGAGCGCAGGGGATGTCATTCGCCTACCCGGTCTAGCGCGTACCTTCCGTACTGTGGCGGAAGAAGGCGCGGATGCTTACTACAAGGGCGATATTGCTAAAAATATGGTCGAAACCGTGCAAGCACGCGGTAGCATGATGACCCTTGATGATTTGGCGAAGCACACAACTACATGGCACGACCCGATCACCACCGATTATCGAGGCTACACCGTTGCGGAGCATCCACCAAACGGGCAAGGTTTAGCAGCATTAATTGCGCTCAATATTGCAGAAGCATGGAATCTTGGTGATATGGCATGGGATGATCCTGCAAAATTACATCTGATGATTGAAGCGATGCGCCTTGCGTTTGCCGATGCCAAACAATATATCGCTGATCCACATATGAACCCTGCACCACTCGACTTCTTGCTCAGTAAAGATTACGCTGCTGAACGGCGTGAGATGATCAGTCCCGAAAAGGCAATGACACCGCCGAGTTTTGGGATGCCTAAAAATACCAGCGATACAATTTACCTTTGTGTGGTTGATGGTGAAGGCAATGCTTGTTCCTTCATTAATAGCTTGTATCAAGGTGGCACATTCGGGAGCGGTGTCGCGGTCAAAGATTATGGTTTCTTCTTGCAAAATCGCGGAGCGAATTTCGTCCTAACAGAAGGACATCCGAACGCGCTTGAAGGTGGCAAACGTCCCTATCATACGATTATTCCGGGTATGTTACTCAAAGATGGTGACTTAGTCGGACCTTTTGGCGTGATGGGGGGCTTCATGCAACCTCAAGGACATTTCCAAGTGGTCAATGCGCTGATTGATGATGATCTCAATCCACAAGATGCCCTCAACCGCCCACGCTGGCAAGTGAGCAGTGGCGACCCTGCTGGTACAATCCTCATTGAGGAAGGCTATTCTGTGAAAACGATGGCACAACTTGCTCAACTTGGACATACCATTCGCCCAGTGAGTGGACGTGGACGCGGTAACTTCGGGCGCGGACATATCATCTTGCGTGATAATGAAAGCGGTGTCCTCTTTGGTGGCGCAGAACCACGCTCAGATGGTCAGGTTGCTGGGTATTGAGAAACTTTAAGTCTTTAATGCGCGACAAATGGCAATCGTAAAAATTATTGCTTCTGATAAAAAGTCAGGAGCAATTATTCATCAGGGATAAATTCTAAATATGCCTCAAGATTATTATTTTTGTGATGTTGTTTTTGATTTTCAATATAAGCCGTAACAAATGGCAATCGTTTTTTGCCATAGCTGTGAATACTGTAGCTTTTTTGCCAATAAAAAGGGATTTCTAAATATGGAAATTCGCGGTTAACAATTCTTGATGATACAGCTTTCACTTGTCTTATCCACTCAGCAAGTGCAACAGTAGGCGCAATTTCAGTAGCGATATGAATATGATCGTATGCAGCATTGATAGCATGAATTGGACTATTAAATTGCCGAGACTTTGCCCGAATTACATCAAATAGCAACGGTTCAATCTCTTGACTAATAATTGGTTGGCGGTACTTTGTAGCCCAAACAACATGGTAATAGACAATCACATATGGCATTCGTAATGCTCCCACCATCGAATAAATTTCGATGGCTCTTTTGTAACGTTCAATAAATCGAACTAGTTATGTATCAGTGTAATATGCTCAAGTGGTTTAGTGAAATTCATTGCACGTTATACAAGAGCGAGCATTGCTCCCACCATCGAATAAATTTCGATGGCTCTTCTGTAACGTTCGATAAATCGAACTAGTTATGTATCAGTGTAATATGCTCAAGTAGTTTAGTGAAATTCATTTCACGTTATACAAGAGCGAGTGACTTGAGTCACTCGGGAACATGCTTTTCGTTACCCACACCCACACTTAAATAGCTTAAATTCATTTCATGCTACAGACAATGTAGGAGGAAAACACATTATGCGAATCATCGGTATCATCATAGGTTTAGTTATTCTGGCGAATGTCATTGTATGGATGACCCTACCCGATACGATTGCGAATATCATCTTAATAGGTATCACCATTTTTGGGGCATTAGCTGCGCTGGGTATCTGGCGTTGGCGAGGGAGGTCGTAAAGCGGACAACGCACGCGTTGCCCCTATAAGTCATTTAATCCTCTGTTGCTTGACTGTATTCCGACGGCGCAAAAAACACAATAATCTGTAAATCTTCCTCGATACTATGGAAGCGATGCTCAATGTGTTTTGGCACATACAGCGTTGACCCTGCCCCAACCTCTACATCTTGCCCGTCGTAGAAAAATTGCCCTTTGCCACTGATGACATAATACATTTCATCTTCGGTATGCGGTTGCTGAGGGTCTTTGCTCCCTGCTGGCAAAATATACAAGCCTGCGCTCATCGCTGGGACGCGCAAAAATTCATGATACAGTTTGCCACTATCGGCATGGGCTTGTTGTAATTCATTAAGAGGATAGTTGAATTGAGT
>JBAUIA010000188.1:0-29563 GCA_049680565.1 Phototrophicaceae bacterium | reverse complement strand
TATCGATAGTGATTTTAACCGTGACTGGGGTAAGTTCGCAGCAGGGGCATTGGTTAGCTCAATACCTGTTGTTATTATCTATATCGCACTACAAGATCAAATTGTGGGTGGTCTGACGGCAGGCTCTGTGAAGGGCTAATTACGCTCTATATCATCATACAAAAGGGTGCGAGAGATTATCTTGCACCCTTTTTTGTTTAATTACTCATCCCATACCGATTGCATTAAATCACCAACCAATGTTGATCCTGCGAAATTACAACTCGCTGTTTCTGGAATAAATCCCTCACGATTTTCGAGTTGAGGTGCAGTCGGGTTGAAATAATTATAAATTTGGCGTGATGTCTCCGAGAAAACAGGCAATGATGTCGAAAATTCCAACCAACGATCCACACCTGCGCCCGGTAAATTACTGTGAAGTGCCATTGTCACGACATAATCGCCACCATCAGTGAAGAAAATGCCAGCGTTGGTATGTGTATCATTAATCCATCCATGCTTATGCGCTACCCTTGCCTCAGCAGGCGCACCCGTCACTAATAACGCATCAACGGTATTATTCGCCATCACATGAATCATTTGCCGACATTCGCGTGGTTCATATGTGCCAGTTTCAAATAAATCAATCAGAGGACCACTTTCTTCATAAGCACATTGGTAAATAGCCGATAGCAACAATCCCATATCCGTGACAGTCATCTGATTGTAGGGTTCGGGGAATGCTATAGCTTGATCGACACTGGTTTCAGGGACAGGAATCGGCGCAGCAGGGAGTGGTGGGTTTTCAGGGTCAATCACAAATGGTGATAAAATATAGCTGTCATCGAGTCCTAAAATGCGTAAAAATTCTGTGACTTGTGCTGCACCAGCCCATTCATCACCATTACCAATCACGGCAATTAAGCGATTCGTTGCTGTGTTTTCGCTACAAATCATCGTATTCGCAATGTCAGTTGCCAATAACTCACGCGGTGGTGCATCTAATGTTCCATATAAAGTCGCCAAGATCGAAATTTTGCTAACACTTGTGCCACTATAAGCAATATTATTGCCATAGGTAATCGCTTCACCTGTTTGTAAATCCATCAAATATAATGAGCCAAATTGACTGGTTGCAGGGTCAAAACCTAGATTGAGCGCTAACGAGAAGATTTGATTGCCCAGTGCTGCTAATTCAGGACTAACCGTTGTGCCAGCATCGCTCAAGCCATTTGCTGCTTGAATAACCGCAGGGGTGGGTGTCAACGTCGGTTGATTAAAGGTGGTATTGCTGATTGCTGTTGTACTAAAAATATCACCTTCAATATCCAAGACACTGGTTGCAATCCATGCTAAATCCGTTGGCGAATCCTCATAGCGAATTTGTACCCAAGGAAATTGGGTGTGATACCCCACAATCTGGAAACGATCTCCTGCTTGTGCCACACCGACACGTTGATAATCAATACCGGGACCATAACGAATATTGATCTCATTATAAGCTGTTCCTGAGACTGAAAAAGTAGGTGTGGATGTAAAAACAGCTTGTGCTGCTTGTGTGCTGGTTGCAACAACTGTAGTGTTAGATGTTGTTGTCTGTTCCTGCACCCGCGTTGCAGTCGGCGGATTACTTGATACAACCTCATCAAAAAAGGGAACTTGGTTGATATTGCCTGTAATCGTCACAATATCACGAAAGACCCAGCCAATTGCCTCTAACGTTACGGGGTCACCAACCAATACCCAAGGGAATAATTCATGTCGCCCAAGCGCGATATATTGCACACCGATACTCATCTGACCCAGAAGATCAGTATCCGTACCGGGGTACGCACGTAAATTAACAGTATTCTGTGCTTCAACACGCACACCCGTATCTGTAAATTGGGCAAATGGCACAGATACGACCATCGCTGCAATGATTAAAATCACCAACAGAGTAAAAAGACGCTTCATAGGTTAAAATCCAATATCTTACGGCTAACATAGGGCGCATTATAGCATGGAGATTAAGTGTTAAAACCCGTGTTTTACCTACGTAGGGCAATGATCTTCACCTTGACTTTAGAAGGTGTTTTGCTAAGATAGCCATCTGCTAAGAAAGAGCCGATGTGGCGGAATTGGCAGACGCGCTACGTTCAGGGCGTAGTTCTCTTTACGGGAGTGTGGGTTCGACTCCCACCATCGGCACAAAAAACGCTTGACTATACAGTCGGGCGTTTTTGATTCATTTCAAGTGTATACAAATTACGACGTAACACTATCGTTTTTTACACTTTCGATGTATATCTATAGATACGCATACGCATATTTGTAAATGATAAAAGATGTCAGAATCAACTAACGCTAACCAAAATCAACCAACACGTCAGCGTCGTAAATCACGCCAGCAGTTATCCAGCACACAAGTGATGTTTGCTGTTATTCTGGCGATTGCGCTTATGCTAGCTGTGCAATTTAGCTCGCGTATCAATAGCGAACGCAGCCTTAATCAAATCCGCAATACTGTCCAAGAAGAAATCGTATTACTACGCACCGATCAAGCAGATTTAATTGAAGATTTAGCGTTTGTTCAAAGTGATGCTTACGTCGAACAGTGGGCGCGTGCAGAAGGGCGCATGGTACGCGATAATATGGTACTGGTTATTCCGATTGAATCGTCTTTTACTGTTCCAGAAGTTGCACAAGATCAGACATCTATTTTGCCAGATGATGCACAGGTTGAAACAACCTTACCAGACCCTGAGCCATGGGAATTATGGTGGGCATTATTTTTTGATGCACCAGCCCCCCAATTTAATAGCTAAAGTCACTCGTCTATGGGTTCAGTTTTATCCAATGAGGCAACTCGGCGTTGTGTTGCTGTAGAAATTACCTGACCATCTTCCATAATCAGGACAACACTCCCTTCATCATCATGATTCCGCCCAAAATACCACGCTAAAGCAAAGAAAATAAATCCGAATCCAATGAATAAGCCTGATTGCGTCAATAAGCTGGTACTCGATGCGCTAATTGCAGAACGCACTAATGCGGATACGAAGCGTGCGATAAATGCTTCTACGGGCGTATTGCTCGTTTCAAATAGATTCGCAATTGAACCAAATGCGAAGATTTGTAAAGCAAAAATAATCAGCAAAATCAATATACCCACAGTAACTGATACACTACCTATCCACCTACCGAAACCTTCTAATGAGCGCACACTAATAATCACAATTAAGGATAAGAAGGCGAGTGGGCATAAGTAAAATAGCAAAAATGCTTGATTGAATATCAAATCAACACTAATTGCACCAACACGCGCTTCATCACGGTTTGTATCAAGGAATTCAGCAACAGTGACACGATCTCCCTCAAGTTCATCAGCGAGCGATGCAAACCAATCTTGAATAATAGTCGTTGCAGCTTGTCTCAGGATAGGGTCTTGTGGGTTACAAATTGGCAATTGTTCGTCTTGTTCATCAATAATGCGCTGTAAAGTCTCACGTTGTGCTGGGGAGCAAATAGGGGCTTGCTCAATAATGAGTTGAGCAGCAATAGTTGCTTCTTCACCCATCAGACGCGCCCGAATGACCGATAGATCAATTTCTTGCTCGATTTGGTCAACATCGCCACCCGTGATGCTAAAAAATACATCAACCAATTGCGTAATAGTGACTTGTACCCAATCGGCAGGTAAAAGCATATTGCTGACTTCTTCCCAAACGTCTGCTTTATCACCAAGTGCAATCGCAATATCTTGTACATTAACAGTCTGCTGATTATCGAAATTCAGTTCAGCATCAGGGATGTTCAAAACAAGTGGAAGAATCCCTCCGAGTAGTTCCTCGAAGATAACATCATCATCCAGCACGGCATCATAAGTTGCACGATTAAAGACGGCGGCTTCAATCGCAAAATTACAGGCGGCTAAAGTAAATAAAGGGATAGCAATCAATGCTAATATGACAGATGCCAATGTGCGGAGGTGGCGCATGAGATCAATTCCTAAGATTTAATATAATCAGGTTGTTCACCAACTAAGCCTAGCACGGTTGCACGAACAGAACCAACCATCACGGATGTTCCTTTTACAATCGCTTGTGTTTTGATAACTGCAATCGCAAAATAGTCGCCCGTTGGTGCTTGTACTGAACTGGTTAATTTGCCAATACTTTTACCATCTAATGTAATATCAGATGGTGCTTGTACCCATTCACTGAGGTCAAGCGCAACAATCGTCTTTGCTAGTTTTTCACGGCTATCCATGCGTGCAATAATTTCTTGACCTGTATAACACCCTTTAGCAAAATGAATTTCATCCCATAAGCCAATTTCAAGCGGAATATAATCCGAGTTCAATTCAGGACGAGCAGGGCGTGCAGCACGTATCCGCAAGGTGTTATAAGTCAATGATCCTGCTGGCATAATGCCGTTGGGCGCACCTGCTGCAAGGATCGCATTGTAACTATCAGTCGCCTTATTCTCAGGTACAATCACTTGCCAATGCTGCCCACTAACATCTTTACGTCGTACTGCGTAAACAGTTGCATCATTAATCGTAACAGAAACACCCGATAAGGGCGCGATAGCATCAACGTTGATACCAAGTGCTGCTAATACAGCGTCGGCTTGCTGACCGTGTATCCCAAACATCTTAGTAGCAAGTGTTATATCAACCACACGCGCATCATCGCCAAAGAAGATGTTCTTCTGCAAAAAATCACGTAACCAAATATTCTGACCGGGTTCTGTCAGCAGGAGTAAGTGATCGTCTCGATTATAAGCAACAATGCGATCAATCACACGCGCAGTAGGGGTCGTGAATATTGTTGCACGCCCTTCATCTGCACGCATATCAATCATTTTGTTGGTGGACATCCGATTCAACAACTCAAATCGTGTATCACCAAATAATTGCACACGCCCTTCATGAGAGCGATCCAGAATAATCACTTTGTTGAGTGCAGCATCATATTCTGCTGCGAGATCACCATACTGCAAGGGGATACCATCAGGTGCTAAGATCGCCCCCTTGGCTTGATGTAATGCTGCCAATGTCATAATTAAGATTCCTTGACTTGTTTATTACGTGCTGCCATCGCATCAATGACAATACGATCAACTTGTTCGGCTGCTACATTTAAATCATCATTGATGATGATATGCTCACAACGATGAGAGAATGGAAATTCGAGATTTTGTGCGCGTGCGAGGCGCTGGTTAATCACGTCCCAATCCGCTTCTGTTGGGGGACGATTTAAACGATGCAACATGCGACCTTTGAGCGTTTCTAATTGGTCTTCTGCTGTCTCGCCTGGTACAGTCACATAGATGATAACGGTATCATCTGCGTACGCATCTAGCACAACTTCTGCACCGCGTACTTCAATATCTGCAATCAGATGGTTTCCATTATCCAGCACTGAATCGACACTTTCACGCGGGATGCCATAATACTTTCCCGGTGTAACTTCTTGATATTCCAGTAAATCATTATGGGCTATCATTTCTCGAAAACGTTCTAAAGAAACAAAAATACGCTCACGTCCTTGTTTTTCTCCTGCACGCATGGCACGGGTTGTTGCGGTTGCTAATTGCTGAATTTCAGGATGACGTTCCATGATGATTTTCATCAAGGTATTTTTACCTGTTCCCCCAGGTCCTACAAATACAAAGAATAACCCTCTAGTCGCTGGCATTGACTGTCCTTCACCTTTTTTCGCTCATGATAGTCGATCCAGTTTAGCATTATGTTAAGGCTAAGACTATGTTCAACCAAGATTTGTCGACAGACTAACACTATGAAAATAAGTCAGCTTTCGGCACACTATCCTAATTATATTCAAATGATGAGAAGGAAAGCCCTGATGAGCGCACAAATTATTGACGGACGTGAAGTCGCTGCCCGTATCCAAGATGGTATCCGTGAAGAAGTCACAGCATTCAAATCTGAACACGGTTTTGTACCGGGTTTAGCTGTTTTACTCGTAGGTGATGATCCTGCATCTGCCATGTATGTTCGCATGAAATCACGCCGTTGTGAAAGTGTCGGTATGCAATCCTTCACCAATATCATGCCAGCCGATAGCACACAAGACGATGTCTTAGCTGCTGTGCGTGCGTTTAATGACGATCCTCAAGTACATGGCATTCTTGTCCAATTGCCGATGCCTGACCATATTGCCGAAGAAACCATCCTGAAAGAAGTGAGCCTTGCGAAAGATGTTGATGGCTTTCATCCCATCAATATCGGCGCACTTGCAATGAAAGGGCGCACGCCAACTTTCACCCCTGCAACGCCGACAGGGTGCATGACACTCATTGCAGAATCAGGTATTGAGGTTTCTGGTAAAAAAGCAGTAGTCCTCGGACGTAGTAACATTGTAGGAATGCCAATGGCACTGATGCTCAATAATGCTAATGCAACAGTCACTATTGTTCATAGTCGGACACCCAATGCAGCAGAAATTATCAAATCAGCCGATATTCTGATTGCAGCGATTGGTATCCCTGAATATGTTCAATCGGAATGGCTCAAAGAAGGTGTCGTCGTAATTGATGTCGGCACAAACCGCATTGATGCCCCAGAAACTGAAAGAGGCTATAAATGGGTCGGTGATGTTGATTTTGAAGGCGCAAAAGAAGTGGCTGCTGCCATCACGATTGTGCCGGGTGGGGTAGGTCCTTTGACCATTGCTTCCTTGATTCAAAATACCCTCAAAGCTGCAAAAATGTCAGTTGGTGAATCAGTTTAAGGGTTAAAAAACAATTGGGTAGGCATAAGTTGCTTACCCGATTGAATCTATTAGTTCCACATCCGCCGTAATTCAGGCAATACTTGCTCGCCTAAAATAGATAAACCTTTTTTTGCTGATAATCCATGAGGTGTCCCGTATTCGATACGTTGTGCGCCAGCTTCAAATAAGGCATTTCCTTGTCGGATAAGGTCATCGGCATTGCCCGAAAATGCAAATTTATCAAGTAAGTCATCGGAAATCATCCCCGCAGTAGCGTCCCAATCTTGTTGGTTTACAAGATCGCCTAACCGCCTTGCAAACTCAGGATCAATATCCATTGTTGGATCAAGGCTGGCAACGATGGGCAAATACAGAGCGACTTCTCGTCGTGCTTCAGCGCGTGCAGCCTCGCGGTCATCATCGGCAACACAGACTGCGCCAATAACAACACGAACACTGCCAACTGGACGATGCGCTGATTTTTCACCGACAGCGATATAATCGGCAATTACAGGAATAACATCAGGATTCGCCGAGCCACCAATTTTAACTTCATCAGCAATTTCACCAGCGATGGCACACAGTTTTTTACCCCATGTCCCTATCAAAATCGGAATATCTTGCTGCGGTAACGGATATGGGCTTTTGACGTGTTCGGCAATTTTGAACACCGTGCCATCATAACCGCCACCTGCACCTGATAACAATAATTTTGTAATGTCGATTGCTTCCCGTATCGCTGCCAAAGCAGGTTTGATCTCTTGAATACCATGTGATTCTAACCATGCCCCTCGGGCGATACCTAAATAGATGCCTGCTTGCGCGACATCGGCGAGTAGGGCTGTTTCTGCTGCAATATCAATGGGATGAATCCGTGAGGGCGAAACGGCTGCTGTCCCAATCCGACTATGTGTTAAATGGGGTGCCATCAGCAACAAAGGACCAAAACTCGGATGAAAAGGTGCATCACAATACACACTGACTGCATCAAATTGAAATGGGTTAATAAATTTTGCGAGATCAATATAGTCCGATGCGCGTTTATCGGTCTGGAAGGCGACACTAATTTCTCGTTTCATGTTAAGTCATCTCGATTCATCGTTCGTTTGCCAATACGTTCAATTATCATAACCAAGCCTTCTTCAGGATCAGGGCAGATGGCATGAGAATCTTTGGTGAGCCAATCATTTTCTGATAGATTACGTTGCTTCGCAGAAATAAGAGGGATAACACTATTGAGAGCATACATGCAAAAATGCTTGCCTACAGGAATCCGTATTTTGCTACTTTCGGTGATTTCAAAATAATCACCGACTGCCATACCACACACACTTTTACCGCGTATCTCATCTACTGTGATGCGTAAATCATATAAATCGAATAAATTATCCATAAGCAGAATTTACCCTTTAATCCATAATGACTATTAAATGATGCAAAAATCCAAGTATACCATCAGAAAAACATTAATATGGTGTCACTTTGGTGTAAAAACTTGCTAGAAACATACCTAATGCGCTTTGATAGAAGTAGTTGAGCAATGAAAGGATTTTCAATGACACAATCACTATATATTGTGGAGCGTTCGGCTATACATACACTACAACACTTTTTTAAAAAATATGATGTATCGCTACCTGTAGATTTATGGAACGATGCACTGATTTTAATCATACAATCACTGATGGAAATTGATGTCAGCCAACTGATTGATGCCTCTCGTTATGAACGCAATGGCGCACGCCGTGCCTACCGTAATGGCTATCGTGAGTCGGCATGGATTATGAATCAGCAAAATATTCCGCTACGTATCCCTAAGTTACGCAGTGGTACATACTCCCCTAATTTTTTAAACGATTCTATGATGGAATCATTGCTCACAGATACGATATTACAAGCCTATGTGGCTGGTGTGTCATTTGAAAACCTTAAACATTTACTAACTACCTTGATGATCCAAGCGCACCCATCACAAATTGCCAGCTTACAAGAAAATTTATACGACCTGATGACACACTATCAACAACGTGACCTAACACCATCGGCTGTTCAACTGGAGGTGTTGCCGATTGATGATAAAGGGCGTAAACGCTATCTCGCTATCGCATTTGACGAAGATGAACTGCTTGATTGTGAGATTACATCAGAGGCAGATGATGAATTTTGGCAAGATTTCGTCCGCCGACTTGATGGACGGATTATTCATGGTGTTGAATATGTGCTTGTGAGTCGTGTACATACCGTTGTGCGTTATGCACGTTCCAATACGCCAAATATGGCACTTGCTGCCTAACGGTAGCATGATGAACTCTAGGAGAGAAATATGCAGATGTTAACAGTCCCCATGGTGGTTGATGCAGGTGATCGCGCTGAACGTGCTTATGATATTTATTCATTATTACTCAAGAATCGTGTTGTGATGTTGGGTACACAGGTTAATTCACAAAGTGCTAATTTGATTGTCGCGCAATTACTTTTCCTCGAACGTGAAGATAGTGAGCGTCGCATTCAGATGTATATTAATTCGCCCGGTGGTGAAGTCTATGCAGGGATGGCAATTTATGATGCCATGCAAGAAATTTCTGCTCCTGTGAGTACTGTTGCTGTCGGCATGGCTGCGAGTTTTGGCACAGTGGTTTTAGCAGCAGGTGCAGCAGGCATGCGCCATTCATTGCCGCATAGTACGATTCATATGCACCAACCACTCGGCGGCACACAAGGGCAAGTCACTGATATGCGTATCACTGTCGATCACTATCAATTTCTCAAAGAAGAATTGATTAAAATATTCGTCAAGCATACAGGGCAAGCCCCTGAACGCCTCGAACGTGATATGGATCGTGATTTTTATATGAATCCACAACAAGCGCTTGATTATGGTCTCATTGATGAAGTCCTCACACAAAAAGAACTCAATAAAGAATAACCCTCTATTGAGCCTCATACCATAACACGCTAAAATACTGGCTGAATTGTCACTATTGTTGAGCGTGTTATGGATATCTATTCAGCGAATCCATCGGATACAATATCATGAGCTTCATGCGATTAGGGACGCGGATTGCCGTCATTGATGACTCAGGGGCTATCTTGCTTTCTAAACGAGGTGATTTTGGTATCTGGGCATTGCCGGGAGGACGTGTCGATAGTGGCGAATTACTCCATGAATCTGCTATCCGCGAAGTGCGCGAAGAAACAGGGCTTGAAGTCGCTATTGAACGCCCGATAGGACTCTACTATCAGAAAGGGCGGTCTCGTATGAATATCCTCTATCGTGCTAAACCGATTGGCGGACAATTATTCGCCTCTAGTGATGAAACCCTCGATAATCGCTTTTTTCAAAAAGCACAAATCCCACAAGAATTATTTGGGAAAATCTATATTGACCATGCTTATGACCAAGGTATATATCTCCATACAATAGAATCGGCTTGGTTTGACTTGCTTAAACTCGATTTGAAATTGCGTTGGCGTTGGATACAAAACTTACTAGCAGGTCGCCCAGAACCGAAATTTAATCATTTCACAGTGCGTGCTGTTGGCGTAGTTTGGAATGACGAAAAAATTTTAGTAGATAATGGTAACTTACCGATCATCACCAGTGATGGCAAACGCGCATTACCAAACGCTCTATCCCATCAATTAGGGCAAAATCTTACTTGGCGTTGGGTGGGTATCCAGCAAGATACAGCACGCGATGAACTCACTTTTGTGTTCCATGCAGATACGAATAACTTGCATGGACAATGGGTACACGCAGCAGCACTCGATCACCATCAACAACTTTATACACAACACTCAAACGAAATTTGGCATATCTCATGACATCTATACATGAACCCTTTTTACGCGAATGTATTCGTTTAGCACAACAAGCAAAAGAAAATGGCAACCATCCATTTGGTTCTGTCCTCGTCCATAATGGACAAATTATCTTATGCGCTCAAAATGCCGTCAATACATATAATGATCTATCACAGCATCCAGAAAGTATTCTTGCGCGTGCGGGTGCATCAAAATATACCCCTGACTTTCTAGCAGAATGTACGCTTTATACCAGCACCGAACCGTGCGCCATGTGTACAGGCGCAATTTATTGGTCGGGTATTGGGCGGATTGTATTTGCCTGTAGTGTCGGTAAATTAGGTGAATTTACATCCGACAGCCTTCCCATTAGTAGTGCGGAAATCCTTGCATATGGTGACCACACGGTTGAAGTCATAGGACCTATCCTAGAAGATGAAGCTGCACAAGTTCATCTTGGCTTTTGGGATGTGTAACCCTTCAAATCTTGATTTCTCATTCAAGATAAACGCCTCATCAATCGTTTAATTTAGTTCGGTATTGTTTAGCTTGTAAGCCGTGCTATCCTCGTTTTTGCTAAATTATTTTACTGTAAGAAGGGTTAAATCCTCAATGACAATCGTTGAACAAATAGAAACTATGGTCGCTGGCTATCGTGAAGATATGTTAGCGTTTTTTCGTGAAATTGTGGCAATACCAAGTACAGATAGTGATATTGGTGCGGTAGGTAAACGGGTTGAAACGGAACTTCATAAACTGGGTTATGATGCTGTCTGGTGGGATAAGATGGGGTGCATTGTTGGGCGCATTGGTGATGAAGATGCAGATTATCATTTGCTCTATGATAGCCATTTAGATACAGTTGGTGTTGGCGATATTGACGAATGGGATTGGCATCCATTTGAAGGCAAAGAAGAAAATGGTGTTCTTTATGCGCGTGGTACATGCGATGAAAAAGCCAGCACACCGGGGATGCTCTATGGATTAGCCATTGCGCGTGATCTAGGACTGATTCCTGATAATATGGCAGTTTATTATTTTGGCAATATCGAAGAAGTCAATGAAGGTGGCGCTGCCAATGCTTTTGTGATGACCGAAGGTATCCATCCTGATTTTGTAGTGGTTGGCGAACCTACAAACCTCAATATCTGTCGCGGTCAAAAAGGGCGCGTCGAATATCAAATTACCGCAAAAGGGAAAAGCGCTCACGCAGCAAGTAATCATCTTGGCGATAATGCCCTTTACAAATTATTGCCCATTATCGAAAAAATCAAAAATTCAGAACCTACACTACCATCTGATTCATTTTTAGGTGATGCAAAAATCACGGTTACAACGCTTGAAGTCCAAGCAGGCAGCCGTAATGTTGTCCCTGCATCAGCAACTGCCTATGTGGATCGTCGCCTGACAGCAGGCGAAGATGCCTATCAAGAGTTAGCGCGTATTCAAGCGTTGATTGGTGATACGGACGATATTAGCGTGACGATTCCTGAATATGATGAAGCCAGCTATACAGGCTTTATCTTTCCGCTAGAGATGGTTTATCCAACATGGCTCTTTGACGAAGATCATCCATTTGTGCAAGCAGGTGTTAAAACGGCTCATGAATTTGGCTTAACACCTCAAATTACAAAATGGGATTTTTCTACGAATGGCATTTATTGGGCAGGGAAAGCAAAAATACCAACAATCGGCTATGGACCGGGTGAAGAACAATATGCTCATACGGTGCTTGACCAAGTTCGCTTAGATGATGTTGTAAGTGCTACGAAATGGTACGCGCTTTTACCATCACAGTTAAAGGATTTACAATGAGTGATGAAGCACGTTTTTCGGGATCATCTTTTGTTGCAGGCACTTGGCGCAATGGCTTTGGCGTAACCTTCGAAGCACAAGGCGATGCCTACGTTGCACACTACATTTTTAAGCAACATCAGCAAGGACCTCCAAATATTGCTCATGGTGGGGCTGTTGCAGCACTCATTGATGAAGCGATGACAGCGACAGTCTTTAAATCTGGTTATGCACCAGCATTTACCGTCAATCTGAATATCTCGTATCGTGCGCCAATTTACCTCGGTGAGCAAATTCGGATTATGGCACGCCTTTTACAAGTTGATGGACGCAAAGTGTTCCTCCGATCAGAAATATTACTTCCGAATGGCACACTCGCTACGGAGGCAGAAGGCTTATTCGTTCGTATTACAGAGGCGTTATGATGGCTCGCATTTCTAAATTTTCAGGGACAAAATTTATGACACGCCAGAATCCGTATGGCTTTGGGATTCGCTTTTCAGTCAATGACGATCAATCAGTATTTGCGACTGTTACATTTGACGAAAGCAAAGAAGGCGGCGCTGGTATTTTGCATGGTGGTGCAATTTCGGCAGTGTTAGATGAAGCAATGGGGGCAGCCGCTTACGAAGCAGGGTCAGCAGGATACACTGTGCATATGGCATATCAATTTGCTACCCATATTCCACTGTATCAAGAAATCCTTATTCGAGCATGGGTTACAAAAATAGAAGGTAAAAAAGTTTACATCAATTGTAGTGCTACCTTGCCTGATGAAATCGTTGCAGTGACAGGCGAGGGGCTTTTCATTGCATCACAAAAATTACAAACTATGCTCGATCAAAACCCTTATACGCCTGAAAATGAGTAATTGATAAATTAAACGGACGATAGTCCGTTTGTGAGGTAAGTTTTGATTTGCTGCTAGCATCTTATACTCATAACGAGCTACTAGAGGAGATTATGATGAAAATTCAAGGATTGCATCACATTACATTGGTATCATCCAACGCCCAGCAAACTGTCGATTTCTATGTCAAGGTACTTGGTTTGAGGCTTGTTAAACAAACGGTCAATTTTGATGATCCATCGGCTTATCATCTTTACTTTGGCGATGCAGTGGGTTCACCGGGTAGTGCGATAACCTTTTTTGAATGGAAAAATGTACCCAAAGGTCATCCCGGTATTGGTGGTACACATCATGTTGCACTTGGGGTCAATGATTATAATGGCTTGCTCAAATGGAAACGCCGTCTGACAGATCTCAATATCAAGGTACATGGTCCATATGATCGCCACTACTTTAAGAGTATCTACCTGCGTGATCCTGATGGAGTAATTCTCGAAATTGCAACAATGGGTCCCGGTTTCACGGTTGATGAAGCGGTAGAAGCGTTGGGTACAAATCATTTACCACCACCTGCTGCCATGATGAAAGCGAATCGGGATGAAGACCATATTTCATCTATAACATGGTCAGAGCCTGTACCTGTTATCACAGCCGATATGGCATTGATGCACGGCATGCACCACATCACAGCGATTGGTAGCAACATTGATGCGACAAATGCTTTCTTTACCGATGTACTTGGGTTGCAACGTGTCAAGAAAACAGATAATTTCGATGATCCAAATAGCGCACATTGGTATTGGGGTGTCAATAATGGGCAACCGGGGTCTTTGATTACCTATTTCGAGCGCAAAGGTGATTTGCGTCGCGCACAGATGGGACGTGGACAAACCCATCATTATGCTTTTGCAGTTGAAGATGAAGCTGAACAAGAAGAATGGCGTAAACGCTTGATGAGTGCTGGGTATCGGGTATCACAAATCTTAGATCGTGATTACTTCCGTAGTATCTATAGTAGCGACCCTGATGGACATATTGTCGAACTTGCCACCAATGGTCCCGGCTTTGCGGTTGATGAACCTGTAGAAACACTTGGGCAGCGTTTACAATTACCCAAATGGCTCGAACAACATCGTACAACCATTGAAAATTCACTCTCACCATTGGTCGTTCCAGAATGGAAGAACCCATTAGAAACGGAAGAATCATAAGATGGCACAACAAATACACGAAAATCAACCCGTGATGCGACACGGCAAACCCTTAGACCAAGCGAAAGCAGCCATGATTATGATTCATGGACGTGGTGGCGATGCAACAGGCATTATGCAATTGGCTAATCACTTTGGCATGGATGACTTTGCTTATCTAGCGCCAAGCGCAGCAGGTGGGTCTTGGTATCCCAACCGCTTCATCGCAAAGCGCGAGAGTAATCAACCGTATCTATCATCGGCACTAGCAACGATTCAAAATCTATTACAAGAAGTTGCTGACGCAGGTATTCCACCCGAAAAAACGATGATTATCGGATTTTCGCAAGGGGCATGTTTAGCGACAGAAACGGCTGCGCGTCATCCACAACGCTATGGTGGTATTGTCGCCCTCAGTGGTGGCTTAATTGGTGCAGAAGGTGAACTCGTTGACTATGACGGCACATTCGATAATACACCTGTATTCTTAGGCTGTAGTGATGTTGATTTCCACATTCCGTTGGAGCGCGTTCATGAAACCCGTGATATTTTCACCCGTTTAGGCGCAACAGTTGATGAGCGTATCTATGAAGGTATGGGACACACAATCATTGATGATGAAGTCCAAGCCGTAAAACAAATGATGCAAGCCCTGATTTAAACAATCATAGAGGGATCATTTGGAAAAATGATCCCTCTAACTTTATGCCCCCATACTTTAGACCTATATTAGACCTATATTCACAGAATCACTCTAAAATGTTATCCTATCTAAATACAAATCGTTATATTCACGCAATCCTATTCTGAGAGGTACGTTGCATTGTCTGATAGTACAAAAAAGATTTTATACATTGATGACAACCAAGATCATTTGTTGATTGTAGCATCAATGCTTAAACGTGAGGGTTATGATTGTGATACATTTTCTAATCCTGAAAAAGGCTTGCAAGCAGCATTGACCAATGACTATGCTTTGATTCTAGTTGATATGCAAATGCCTAAAGTTAGCGGAATTGATTTGCTCAATCAACTCAAAGAACGCCGAGAAGCAACTGGCTTTAAGATCATTGCGATTACTGCCGATAGTACCGTATTCTCTCGGCAAAATCCTTATGCGCTTGGTTTTGATGGTTATTTATCAAAGCCAATTATGCCAATGGATTTATCGCAAATGGTCAAACGTTTCATGACCGCAACCACTGATTAATGTCTAAGGCGTGCATACCACGCCTTTTCTCTAATTACTATGATATTACCTGATGCTTTGCAATCTGATCTCAACCTTGTTTTTTGCGGAACTGCTGCCAGCGCAATTTCGGCAGCAGAAAATGCGTATTATGCTAACCCAGCCAATGCTTTTTGGCGTACTTTATATCATATTGGCTTGACCCCTCATCAACTCGACCCCAAAGAATTTTCACAATTATTAACGTACCGTATTGGTCTGACTGATGTTGCCAAGGATACATCAGGTAATGATGCTGATTTGCAACAATCGGACTTTGATGCTGAAAACTTGCGGAACAAAATCATGCACTATCAACCGCAAATTTTAGCCTTCACCAGCAAAAAGGGAGCTTCTGTTGTCTTAGATAAAGCAACATCAAAAATAGATTATGGTCAACAAGTCGAAACACTCAATCAGTCATTGATTTGGGTCTTACCATCGCCGAGTGGTGCAGCCCGTCGTTATTGGGATATATCAATTTGGCAAGCACTCGCTGATAAAGTCGGCAATTTGCCTGAACGCTAATAATTATTTTTGCGCGTGTTGCTTGTCTATTGTATCCAAACTTCTATAAGCCCTTATTGCTGGCATCGCTTGCCCGCGCTAGTATCGCATGAATACTCAAAATTATTCTTGAAAGTCCAAATTTATGATTGAAAAATTAGCAATTGTCGCTATCGGTGGGAATTCTTTAATTACAGATGCCGATCATTCGGATGTGCCACACCAATGGGATGCTGTTCGTGAAACGTCAGAACATCTCGCACAGATGGTTGCCAATGGCTGGCATATTGTCATCACACATGGCAATGGACCCCAAGTTGGCTACGCCATGCGCCGTTCCGAAATTGCCCAACGTGAAGGCATTCATGGCGCACCGCTTGATTCCTTAGTGGCTGATACACAAGGCAGTATTGGTTATATGATTCAGCAAGCGATGGATAATTCCTTGAGACGCTTAGGGATCAATCGAACCTGTGCAACGATTGTCACCCAAATTCGGGTGGATGCCGATGATCCTGATTTTGAAAATCCATCCAAACCAGTCGGTGGTTTCATGGATGAAGCCGAAGCCATGCAACGGCGCGATCAAGATGGATGGCATGTGATGGAAGATGCAGGACGTGGCTGGCGACGACTTGTTCCCTCGCCATTACCGCAAGCAATCCAAGAAATTAACGCGATTCAAGCCTTGATGCTCAGTGGTTATGTGGTCATCGCTGGCGGTGGCGGTGGTATTCCTGTTATCCGTACCGATGTGGGTAGTTTACGGGGTGTTGAAGCCGTAATTGATAAAGACCGCGCCAGTAGCTTACTTGCTCAACAACTCCGTGCAGATTTGCTGCTAATTTCCACAGGCGTAGAAAAAGTCGCACTAGATTTTGGAACACCTAATCAGCGCGACCTTGATACCATCACCTTGCAACAAGCCAATGACTATATGAGCAATGGACAATTCCCAAAAGGCAGTATGCTGCCGAAAATTGAGGCTGCGGTTGCTTTTGTTCGCAATGGTGGACCACAAGCCATTATTACCAATCCAGAAAATTTAACACGCGCTCTGATCGGCGAAACAGGGACACGCATTATCCCTAGCTTGTAATGATTGTTAGCAATTTCTCGTTACTTTTTGGATTAAGAATACGATGATCGGTTTTGTTGAGGTTCTCAAGAGGAATTTGGTGGGCATCAATTGCAATGATGCGCTGATTGCTCACTGCCCAATGCTGTTTTTGTGGTCGATAAGGGATAGCAATAATGGGGTTTGATCGCTGCATGATTTTAACCCCTGTGGTATTCATAGCATCAATACGAGCAATCTCATTGACCATAATCCGTTTTGCATAACCACTCTGTGTGATAATTAGCAGGTCATCATTGGCTTGTGTACCAAGCATACTGATAACGCGATTACTCATCGAAAATGATAATAAGCGATTATCACGTAGTGGTAATTGCTTCGCATTAATACGTCCTGCACGTCCTGCTTGTGTGATTGCAACAAAATCATCATCGTCATTTGCACCCACTAAGAACGCTGGATAACCTCGTTTTCGCTCAATTTGATAGGCAATTGGGCGATCCATTTTATCTAATAAGCGATGTCCAAAATATTTTTGTGTATAGCCGAGCGAGCTAATCACAGCAACAATATCTTTATCCGCAATAGCATCCCACATCATGACACTATAGACATGCTCATGACTAAAATCGTCTCTACGAAAGCCTTCTAATTCCTCAATATGGAGATCATTCGCCACTAAATCTGCTAAATCACTGGCTTGTTTGACATAACACTTATAGTCCGTTGTCATTAATACAAGTTTTGCATTGGCATCAACAAGCTGGATAAAACTCCCATCATCTAATTCATCTAATGGGATTGATAAGTGAATTGCCTCTAAGTCATCCACATAACGCGCATATAATTGTTGCTTCTTATCACGCATGAGTAATACTTTAGTCTGCTGACTGACTGTTTCATCTGATTCTTGTACATCAATGATGCGCTTAATCACATCTAAGTTAACTATTGGCACTGATGAGCGTTTTTCAGCACGCAATGAACGCCGTCCAATATAATCGGCTGCATGATAGGCATTCAGATCACTCCTACCGTGTTCAATTTGGTGTCCGATAATCCCTAAACCGCTTGTGACACTCCCAAACGCATCAATATCTCGCACTTTATCTGCACCGAAGCGCTCTTGTAATAAGTTTACAAAAATCGGAATTTGTGATGAGCCACCTGTGCGGATCACGGCATCAATCGCGTTATTGTCTAAGCCAGCCATTGTCAAAATATCATCTAAACGGGCTTCAATCGCTCGAACATCGCTGCGGATGAGTTTCTCAAATTCACGCCGTGTAATCGAATCGTAGACACGAAAATCATCACCTTCCATATCCAAGCGAGCAATATGTTGCTGTGATAAATCACGCTTGCTTTGCTCGGCAATATCGAACATTTTTAGCCCATAATGCCCCGTAATCAACTTTCTTAGATTTTGAATTTTGTAACGTTGCTTAGATGTTGCTTCAATTTGCTTGAGGCGCTCCATCGTGCCTAAATCTTGTAGCGATAACATCGTTTGCCAATCAGAAAACGCATCGAAAAAACTAGGGGGCATATCAAGCTCAGTATTGCCTGATAGATAGCGTGATCCTTCGCCAAAATGTTTTGGGTATTTTTCGCGTACAATCCGTTGGTCAAATACATCGCCTGCAATGGGAATACCCCCATTGGCAATCACTTGTCGTGTTTTTGGATTCCCAACACGCACAATACTTAAATCAAGCGTACCGCCACCAAAATCGAAAATTAATACATTTTGTTCATCCGTAATGCTCATTTCATAGTAATAAGCTGCTGCAATCGGTTCATATTGTAAATAAACGGTCTTATATCCTGCGTTGAAAGCCGCTTGAACCATACGCTCTTTAGCAAATTCATTCTGTTGTGGGTCATCGCTATACCGCACAGGACGACCAAATATAATCTCATCAACAGATTGCTGTAAATGCGCTTCGGCACGCTGTTTTGTGACGTAGAGGTACGTTGCAATAATATCTTCGAGGAAAAAATACTGACTACCAACAATTGTTCCGACATAATTGGGAGAGGATAAGCCCATCTTGAACGATAAGAATAAGCGCCCCGGTGCATAAATATCTTTCTTAATATACACATCCCGATAAAAAGTTGGCAATTCTGCAAAGGTTTGTTCAATTTCGCCGACCCAAACATCTTCGATCTTAGACGGGCGGTTCAAGTTTTGCTCATAGTAGACATCGGTGGCATCTCTGCCAATGTGGACTGCACGATCATTGGTGATATAGAGGGCAGTACGGGCAACTGTTGCGTTACGATTATGTGGATCAAGTGGGATGAGCCGAAGTTGCTCGCCGTTATAAACCGACATTCCAGAATTCGTCGTACCGAAATCCATGCCGATAATCACATCAAACACCTTTCACTATAGAGGAATAAAAATAGTGCGGAACAAAATAGTATATAAGGGGTCATAAGAGCTTGCAAGGTGTAATAATATCAATCAAGGGGCATAATTTTCGATTAATAATCGACTTTGAAACCCTTAGTTGATGCAAACTATCCAATTTGGTGTATAACTATAGTAAGATAATCCGTAACACTCTATCTAATTTGAGAGTTGTCCTGTTGCCATAAAGGGAACTCTTGTACAATGCGAAAACGTATCTTTAATCCATTTTACGTGTTGACTCACATAGCCTGAACTAGCAAAGAAAAAGCATGAAACCAACTTACTCAATTGTTGCACCTGTTTATAACGAAGAAGGCAATCTACGAGAATTTTATGAGCGTGTCGCAAGCACCATGTCAACTTTGGATACGCCTTGGGAGCTTGTACTCGTCAATGATGGTAGCCGTGATGACTCCCTAAGTGTGCTGCGTGCATTAGCAAAAGAAGATTCGCACGTGAAGTATATTAATTTTGCACGTAACTTTGGGCATCAAACCGCCGTGACCGCAGGCATTGACCATGCGACAGGGGATGCCGTTATCCTCATTGATTCTGATTTACAAGACCCACCAGAAGTCATCATTGATCTGATTGCTGAATGGAAAAATGGCTACGAAGTTGTTTATGCGGTGCGTAAAGAACGGCGGGGTGAAAGCTGGTTCAAACTGGCAACAGCTAATTTATTTTATCGTGTGTTATACCGCATCACAGATGTTGATATTCCACTTGATACAGGTGATTTTCGTCTGATGGATGCGCGTGTAGCGGATGTGCTTCGCAATATGCGTGAACATAATCGCTTTATTCGTGGCATGACCAGTTGGGCGGGCTTTAAGCAAACAGGTGTTGATTACGTCCGTGATGCACGCCAATGGGGAGAGACGAATTATCCCTTCAATAAAATGTTAGGCTTTGCATTAGATGCAGTCACAGGATTTTCATTTTTTCCTGTGCAGATTATGGCATATGGCAGCGCTATTTTAGCCTTATTGGCAATTATTGTGGCGATTGTTATTTCTGTTTTACGCATCAGTTTAGGGACGGGTTTCTTTGGTGGACAAGCAACTACGATTGTATTATTACTATTCTTGAGTTCGTTTCAGCTATTTTTTCTATTCATCATGGGGCAATATATCGCGCGTATTTACGACGAAACACGCAATCGTCCGTTATATGTAGTAGCTGATACAGGCGGTTTTGCTGACCAACAACGATCCTCACTACCAAATAACCCACGACCACCGCGTGATTATTTAATAGCTGATACCAATGGGTTTGACGATAATACGTCATAAGGGCAAATGATTAAGGGGAACATCATGAGTGATAATATGCTCGAAAAAGTGACGCAATACAATGAACTCGTTCATCAATATCATGCACTTGATGAAGATATTGATAGCCTGTTGGAACATCATCAAGGGCATAGCGAGAATATGACGGATGAAGCACGTACAACTTATCGCCAATTAGCACGCCAACGTGATGATATTCTGAACCAAATGCGTGAAATGGAACAAACACTCTTTAGCGAGTAATTGCAGTTCGTTTTATGACATGCTATCATCATTTTAATAAGTCACTCTCGTACTTCATTACAGCACAAGCAAAATAAGTTGCTGATAACAAATATCAAATAGCGAGAGCGTCACCTCATTAAAAATGGTTATGAGAAGGTGCATTGTGTTCCCTGATGATCGTGTCTTAGTCGGTATCATCAACCGCAAAACAGATTTGACCTACTTACTACAAGAACACTGGTATCGTATTCCGCAAGTACAAATGCCTGATGGTATTTATGCCGAATATCTCGCTTTTTTCCTCAGTGGTACAGCCGCCAAGGACATGCCACAAAGTGGTATCTATTATTTTGCACGGCGTAATGGCTTAGAACTCAAATATCGTAAAGACCTGCTGCCAAACGAAACATCCAAAAAAGCATTGTCACGCGCCGATGAGGTCTATTATAAAATTCAATTTCAAAAAATTGACCAGAAATATCCTCCCATAACAAATCCGACGAAGCGTCGTTTTGCATTTATCCACACCACATGGGATCGTTTTATCAAGGGGTCAACACTTGCCGATTTATATAGTAAGAATGATTACTATGTAGACCGCATTTACCATGCCTTGCGCGATAAAAATATTCGTAGTGATCGCTATTGGGATGCTCAACGCAAGCGTACTGGTTACGGCGCAAATATTCGTGTTTTATGCGAAGGTGGTACATTTACAGGCTATACAGAACGTGAATTTGACGATCAAAATGGTGTGTATATGGATAGTGACCAACCAATAGATACGATCTTTGAAGAAATTCGATCAAAGATGGCACAACTCGGAGGTCCTATCTCCTTACCTTTAAGTACCACATTCTAATTCAGCCATGATTTATCTTAATTGGAATAGCTATCAATTGCGATTACCATTAGAATAAACCATTACTGTAGCGCATTATATGACACGGTGGTTGTAAAATAGACCATCCGTGAGATAAGCAATCAAAAGCATAATTGTTATAGTAGCCAAAAAAGCAGATAAGGCTTGTAACAACAGTTTATTAAAAAAGCGCATATTTATTAGAGAGAGAAAAATTGTGACAGATCAAAACGCACCACTTATTAAATCAATCGCTGTTCTTGGTGGCACAGGTAAAGAAGGGTCTGCACTGGCTGCTCGTTGGGCATTGAATGGTTACAAAGTTATCATTGGGTCACGCACCGCAGAAAAAGCTGAAGCTGCTGCTGCCGAACTCAATGCTGAACTCGAAGGTGATTATCTCGTTGGAAGATCCAACCAAGATGCTGCTGCTGAAGCAGGAATTGTGGTTTTAAGTGTGCCATATAGCGCTCATGCGAAAACCTTAGAAGGTGTTGCCGAACAATTGCAAGGTAAAATCCTCATTGATATTACTGTTCCAATTTCACCGCCTGATGTTTCAACCGTCACTGTTCCAGAAGGGCTATCGGCTGCTCAAGAAGCCCAAAATATGCTCGGTGATGGTGTCAATGTTGTTTCTGCATTCCAAAATGTGAGCTATGTCAAAATCAAAAATCCATCAACCTATGTGGATTGTGATGTATTCGTATCAGGTGATAACGACGAATCAAAAACGGAAGTCATTAAGTTGATCGAAGCAGCAGGGATGCGCGGTGTTGATGTAGGTCCACTCGCCAATGCAATCGTTGCAGAATCGCTCACACCTGTTTTGCTCTACATCAATAAAAAATACAAAGCAAAGGGCGCAGGCATTCGGATTACAGGGATTGAATAATGCCCGCAGCAGCTTTTGAAGCAATGGCACTATCAGGTGTACCGATGGTGCAAGCAGGTGATGATATTCCCGAAATTATTTTAGCAGCCTTAGCGCATGAACATATTACACTGCAATCAGGCGATATTGTTGTCATCGCTAGCAAAATTATCTCTAAATCAGAAGGACGTTCGGTTGCTTTAGATACGGTAACACCGAGTGAAGCCGCGCTACAACTTGCAAAACAGGTCGATAAAGACCCACGCGTTGTTGAGCTAATCTTAGCTGAAAGCACACGTATCTCGCGGATGCGTAAAGGGGTCTTGGTTACAGAACATCGGCTTGGCTTTGTTTCGGCAAATTCAGGTTTAGATGCGTCCAATGTTGATGGATCGCAAAAAAATGTCTTATTATTGCCGATTGATCCTGACCAAAGTGCCCAGATTATTGTCGATTCACTAAAGTCATCAACAGGGCAAGACCTTGCAGTGGTCATTACGGATACACATGGACGACCTTTTCGATTGGGCAATGTAGGTGTTGCAATTGGTGTTGCAGGGATGCAAGCCTTATGGGATCGACGGGGTGAACGCGATTTGTTTGGACGCGAAATGATTGCTACCATACTGGGCTATGCAGACCTCGTTGCATCGGCTGCACATCTGGTGATGGGTGAAGGTGCGGAAGGCTTACCACTAGTTCTCATCCGAGGCTTAAAATTTCCAAAGGGACACGGTAAAGCTGCTGATCTCAATCGTCCGCCAGAAATGGATTTATACCGCTAAGAAATAATTGCTATCATTTGTTAATATGGCTCAAATAGGGTCATGATAAAGTCTATCATTCGTTGTGTTCATATAGGTCTGATTTATACATGCAGGAACAATCAATACCGAGTGATTTGATAACAATGATGCGTTCGAGGCGTTCTTTAAGGCGCTACCAAAAACGTGATGTTCCAAAATCACTCATTGAAACAGTCTTGGAGGTAGGCACATGGGCACCATCTGCTCATAACCGACAACCTTGGCGTTTTGCTGTGGTGCAAACACAGCAAGCTAAAGAGCAGTTAGCACGCGCAATGGGACGCAGATTACGGGCTGATCTTGAAAAAGACCATGTTCCAGAAGCCGTTATCAGCAAAGATGTTAATCGCTCGTATGATCGCCTAACATCTGCGCCTGTAATTATTGTTATTTGCTTATCCATGATTGATATGGATGTGTATTCTGATAGCCTACGCAATACCAATGAAAAAATTATGGCAATTCAAAGTACCGCAATGGCAGGGCAAAATATATTGCTAGCTGCTCATAGCATAGGCTTGGCAGCGTGTTGGATGTGTGCGCCTTTATTCTGCCCTGATGTTGTTCAAGAACAATTAGCCTTAGCTGATGATTGGCAACCACAAGGGATTATCACAATGGGTTATCCCGATCAAGAACGCACGAAAACACGCGAACCACTAGAAACGAGGGTCATTTGGCGTTAATCACAGATAAAAAAGTTGTTGTATTTGTTGGTGGGGTTGGCGGTGCAAAATTGGCACTGGGCTTACAACAAATCGTCACAGCAGAAAACCTGACTATTATTATCAATACAGGCGATGATTTCTGGCACTACGGACTTCGGATTTGTCCTGATATTGATACAGTACTCTATACCTTATCAGGGCGGGTTAATCCTGAATTTGGCTGGGGTGTTGCTGATGATACAACAATTACACTAGATGCACTCAAAACAATCGGTGAATCCCCTTGGTTTTTGCTCGGTGATAAAGATTTAGCAACACATTTGCTGCGAACACATCTATTACGCCAAGGGCAAACGCTCACCCAAATTGTGCAGCATCTTGCCAAACAAATGGGTATTCAAGCCACCATTTTACCCATGACCAATGCGGAAGTGCCAACCATGGTGCATACACAAGAACAAGGCATACTCGAATTTCAAGAATATTTTGTCAAGCATCGTTGGCAACCGACTGTAAGCTCGCTTGAATATCGCAATATGGCGTCCGCAAACGTATCGCCACAGGTTGCTACTGCTTTAAATAATGCTGATGTTATCTTATTTGGACCTTCAAATCCTTGGTTATCAATTGCTCCGATACTCTCTGTGCCGACGATGCGCGAGCGCTTATTGTCGCTTGATATTCCACGAATTGCTGTAACGCCGATTGTTGATGGTCAAGCCATCAAAGGACCTGCTGCCAAAATTATGGCGGAACTTGGGTACGAGGTCACCGCACAAACTGTTGCGGACTATTATGGCGATGTCATTACAGGTTTTGTCTACGATGAGCGCGATGATGCGTTTAATACGTATGCAAAAAATAGTATCGCTTTTGATACAATTATGAAAACGACTGAAGATAAAGCACAACTTGCCGAAGCCATTCTCTCGTGGGTTATGAAGATGGAGCGCATATGAGTTTGTGGGTAATTATTCCAGTAAAACCGCTTAACCGCGCAAAGAGTCGTCTTTCATCCGTATTATCGCCTCAGCATCGCGCACAATTTGCAGAGATGATGTTCCGTCGATTATTAACTATCGTGCATGATGTACCACAAATTACAGGCACAATGGTTATTAGCCGTGATCCTAAAGCACTTTCGATTGCCCGTGAATTAGGGGCAAAAACAGTTCAAGAAACCAATCCATCTGATCTTAATCCCGCTTTAACTCGTGCAACAGGTGCGTTAGCGCTATGGCGTGCAACTGCCGCCCTAATTTTGCCAGCCGATTTGCCATTCATCACCAAAGAAGACATAAGCGCAATCGCTGAGATGGGACGCTACCATAATACAGTTGTTCTTGCGACAGATAACCTTCAAGATGGTACGAACGCGATGTTGGTACGTCCATTAGGCTTGATTCCCTATACTTATGGTCAACAAAGTTTTGAACGTCACGGTATTGCTGCAAAATTAGCTGGGGCAACCCTCAAAATCTATGAATCAGATACAGTCGCATTAGATGTCGATACACCAGACGATTTAGCCGAATTTAATCATCGTGTCAGTTCAGCCAACTATGACCTATTAACCCCTTTTTTGCCTGATTTGACTATCTAACCGAACTCGAAATTTTGTAAAGCTATTTTTCATCGTGTGGAGATTGTAAATTACACTATGGCTGACCGCGTTGCCCTCTATTTACAAGATGATTATACATTGACTGAATCGATTGATTACGTCAAATATGCAGAGGCACGCGGTTTTGAAGCTGTCTGGCAAGCTGAATCACGTTTTGTGCGCGATAGTGTTGTTGCGATTGCTGCTTATGCTGCTGTGACCAATCGTATCAAAATTGGTACAGGGGTGATGAATATTTATACACGTCATGCTGCAACTATGGCAGCCGAAATGCTAACGCTTGATGATATTGCACCAGACCGCATCATGTGTGGCTTGGGAACATGGCATGATGCTATCGCTGGGCGTGTAGGGATTAACCGAGGCAAACACTTGCTGGCAATGCGTGAAATTGTCACTGTCTTGCGCGACTTATTATCTCTAAAACCCGTGACTTATCGCGGACAATTCGTCCAGATCAATAATTTACAACTGGATGTAACGGTTGGGCGTAAAGATGCACGGCGTATTCCTATTTATGTAGGCGCTACAGGCGCTCAGATGCTCGCATTAGCAGGCGAAATTGCAGATGGTGTGTTGCTCAATTATATGGTTTCGCCCAAATACAATGCGATTGCTATCCAACAACTGGAAAATGGTCTGCACCAAGCAGGGCGCTCACTATATGATATAGATCGTCCCCAACTGATTATGTGTAGTGTGCATCAAGATCAAAAAATTGCCTTGAATACAGCGCGACGTGTGGTAACGCAATTTATCTTGCAACAACCGCAACTCATGCGTGCCAGTGGTATTCCGCAAAGCCTAATCTACGATGTGACGCGATTGCATCCTGTTACGATTGAAGAAATTGCACATGCCTCACAACATATCCCCGATGATATTGTGCAAATGATAACGGCATCAGGCACACCTGACGATGTGCGTGCAAAAGTGCGCGAATACACGCAATCAGGAATTACATGCCCTGTTCTGTATCCGCTCAATGGCAATGTGCGCGCTTTGATAGACACCTTTGCATCTGGTTATTCACAATAGCCCTTGCTATATTGATTTCTCAATGACGCTCAATCATGGCGATTAGACACCTATGTTAGAACAGATCACTCATAAGCGCGTGTTATGGATACTTTTCATTAGCATTGCGATTGCAACCCTGATTATCTACGTACTAACCAGCCTTTCGGCAGGGCAAGGTCATCTTTTAATGCCCCTCGATGATGTCTATATTCATTTTCAGTATGCGCGTCAGATGGCACTCGGATATCCATACCAATATAATGTGATTGACCCAGCAACATCAGGCGCAACCAGCTTGCTCTATCCTTATTTGCTAACGGTTGGGTATCTAGTTGGCTTCAAAGGCTTGTGGCTTGGTTTATGGGCGATGATAATCGGCACACTGAGCCTTGTTGCTGCACAATGGGCTGTTTATCGCTTATGTATCGCTATGGAAACACCCAAATGGTTTAGCTTAATCATTGCTATTGGTTTTGCTTTAACAGGGACTATCAGTTGGCACTTTATGTCAGGGATGGAAACAGGGCTAGTAACTGCACTTACACTATGGACACTCTTATTTGTCATCGAAAAACGATTAATACCATTTGTGATAATTGCATCCTTGCTAACAATGACACGCCCTGAAGGTGGTTTGATCGCTGCAATTGCTGCTGGTATATTACTTTTGCGCCTCTGGAACACTTATGGCGCACAAGATAAACAAACATCTAAACGCAAATATTTAATCCTACTGTTTATCCCTGTATTGATGCTTGGTTTACAACCGCTTGTGAATTGGGGGATAACAGGTACAACGGTTGCAACAGGCGCACAAGCAAAATCTATCTTATCGAATGTGCCCTACGATGTGGGACTTATCATCGGACGCATTTCGGATAATATCAGCCGAATGTGGATAGAATTTATCACAGGTTACGATGCTCAAGAAGGGCGCGGATGGTATCTTCCTGCTGGCTTAGGCTTACTTGGGATTGTGTCAATTCTGTTGTTACTGATGAAAAAATCATATCGCTTAATTGGCTTGATGTTACTCGCTTGGTTTCTGATACTGACACTCTCGATTAGCACCTTAGATAATGCGTTTTGGCATTTTAAACGCTATCAATTGCCGATGATGGCGCTCTTTTTTCCCTTATCAGCTTGGCTTATCACTGCAATTGCACAACGTTTTAGAAAACTACAAACGCCAATCTATATGATAAGTAGTATCAGCCTGTTGCTATTTGCACTCGGATTATTCCTCCAATTCCAACACTATTACGCACTTAATGTAACTTATGTCTATCAGCAACCCTATCAAATGGCGAATTGGCTACGAGATAACACACCCGAAGATGCTGTTATTGCAGTCCATGATGTCGGTTTGATGCGTTATTGGGGCGAACGCAGTACGCTGGATATGGTTGGCTTAACGACACCGAATGCGGCTGCTTATTGGCGTAATGGACCGGGTAGTGTCGCAGAATTTCTCATCAATCAGCAACCTGATTATATTGCCAGCTACGGGCGTGGACATGGTTACGGGCTTGCCTTTTTAGCCGATACAGCCCTCTACGAAAATCAACTTGCAGAATTTAACGTTGCCGATTGGCAAGCATCTGCCAATGTCGCACTCGCTGCTGATACACAAGGTATCTATCAACCTGAGTGGGGTGATTTTCAATTGGAAATTGCTGAACAACAGTGTTCTTATAGTTTGTATGCAATTCCTTCTACAGCAAGAGATTTTGCAGTTACATACTTAAATGTTGGTGATATTGCTTCCGAAGCACAATTTGACTACCAATGGCACACAACGTCACTGAGAGGCTTTGCAACCGAAGTGCGTGATTTTGGCGATCAAACGCTTGCGTATCGTCTTATTAATGACCGAGAATCCTTCACGATTAATTTGACCGATAATCTTGATGAAGATTGGGTACTCGTTACACAAGTACACACTGCTTCAGCAGGGACAATTGATATTTTTGTAAATGGTAACTTGATAGATACGCAATGGATTCCTAATAGTGCAGGGAACATCATGACGATCTCGACAGTGATCGAGTCAGACTATATCAGCGAAACCATGCAGATTGAAATTATCCCGCACTTTGAGCAAGGCTATTATCAGCCAATTTGCCATACGATTAGAGAAGCATTGACTTTAAACCAGCCATATGGAACAGTCATTGCATCATATCAAGATAACAATGTTCAACTTGTTGAGTTTAATCTGGATGACTTGATTGATTCACCTCATTTAATATTTGTTGATCTCGCATGGAATATGTCATTATCACAACCTGTGGGGGATTATCGTCTATTTGTTCATCTGTACGATGACCGCAATCAACCTCCATTAGCACAATGGGATAATTATTTAGGGAATATGCCACTTGGAAATTGGCAAAATGCTCTGTTATTTAATCGACCTGATGAGATATTTTTGACTATAGAAGACCTCCCAGCAGGGACATATCAACTCGCCATTGGCTTCTATAACCCAAACGACCCAACAGACCGCCTCATTCCTGAAAGTGATGTTTACGAAGTCACGCCTGATGGGCGTTTGTGGCTCGGCGAAGTGGAGATTGAATAGCATGGCAGACGATCATCGCGCAGTCTATCAA
>JBAUIA010000187.1:0-5546 GCA_049680565.1 Phototrophicaceae bacterium | reverse complement strand
TCATCTAATGTGAAAGGCTCAAAGCCAGCAATACCATTATCAATGACATCATTGCCGACATAAATTTGTAGAATGACGATCTCGCTATCATAGCGATAGCCATCTGTGCGATAATAGAGATATTGGCGATCTGTACCCCAGCCATGATACCCTGCATTGATGACTTCAAAATCGCTTGCTGCGGACAGTAATGATCGCAATTGAGTCGTATATGTTTCTGCTAATGGAACTTGCCACCCTGCCGTATACGAATCTCCTAAAAACATGATGCGCGTCGTATCGCTTGATTTATCATAGGCTTGGTCAATATCACGCCGACTCGCATTATTGAACTGTACCCAAATACGTTCGCCATCTTCCCGATTAAACCAAAAGTAGCTATAAGGTTCAGGATACGCCCCAACTTCTGCGCGAACATCATAATAATGATCGGGCAAGGCAGCAGGTACAAGGTGATATTGTCGGGCAAGGACTTCAATGATGATGGCAGCAAACAAAAAACCAAAACTGACCATCAGTAATTTTGAGAATAAGGCTTTCATAGTGGCATCATCGCATCTGGATAATCGGCTAATGATTCATTAGAAGAAATTATAACAGGCACATGCTTCATTACAACGATTAGATCACAGCGCACGGATGATAAGTCTAGTACAATACATCTCACACTAGATTGATACAGTTAGAGTATGATGCCTGCTTATCATCAAACACCCGATAATCATGTTACACCGAAAACTTTGCTGTTATTTTTCAGCTTTTTGGTATTTTCAGCCGTTTTTGGCACATTACTCTGTGGCTTATGGCTCTCACATTTCACCATGCGTGATGTCCTCATCAATGGCTTGCAAACCGATGCAATCCTTGAAGATAAGTACCAAGATGCCGATCAGCGCTTTTGGCTCAAATATCGCTTTACCACCCTCACGGATGATACCTACTTGAGTTCAATTGAAGTCACGCAAAACCACTATCAAGCGTATGCCATCGGTGATAACTTGCCAATGCGTTATGCTCCTGCAAACCCCAACTTCAACGCGCTTGATCTCTTGGGTGATGATGTGCGACGTGATGTATGGGGGATGCTTCGCTTGAGTCTGTTCGTGATTGTCGTCGCAATCATTCAAGCATTCGGCTGGATGCGAACGATTCCGCGCCATCGTTTACGCTTTTGGCAACATGATTTATGAAAAAGTGACATTTATTTCACCCGTATCAAAGCAAAACCATCATAGCCTTTGCTACCCACCGTCTGAATCGCAGTCGCTTCCACACGCGCATCATTCGCAATCAGGTCACTCATCTGTTGTGTGCCGATGACTTTTTCATCACTGCTATTGGGATTCGCAACTTCACCATCACGCACGACATTATCTGCAAAAATTACTGTCCCAGAGCGTGATAATTTAACTGACCAGTCATAGTAAAATGGATTATTAGGCTTATCCGCATCAATGAAGATAAAATCAAAGGGTGCATCATCCACTAAAGTGGGCAAGGTTTCACGCGCATTGCCAACAATAATAGTCACTTGGTCTGCAAATCCTGCACGCGCAATATTTTTCTTGGCAATTTCAGCATGATGCGTATCATATTCTAAGGTGATAATCTTGCCATCAGCAGGGAGCGCACGCGCCAGCCAAATCGTACTATAAGCCCCTAGTGTTCCAATTTCTAAGATGGTTCGCGCCCCTTGCATTTGTGCCAGCAGCATCAAAAATTTACCTTGATTCGGTGCAACATTAATATCAGGCAGCCCTGCATTGATGCTATCTTGTAATGTCGTTTGTAGCATCGCGTCATCTTCTAAGAATTGATCGCTAAAATAACTATCGACTGCTGTCCATTTTACTTGAGACATGATTGTTATAACTCCTCATAGAATTGTATCTGTCTTATTCTATTGAATGCGATAATTATCATTTATGCGATACCTAATCTGTAATTGGTATGAAACATATGATTAAAATTTTGAGTTTTCAAACCAAAAATCGAAAACTCACTATCGTTATTCTATAGAAATATGCTATGCTTAATATGCAATGAGGGATATAAGAGACAGTTTTGTTTCGACTCATTGGTGCGCTAAGAAGCACCCGACAACCTAAAGAATGCACAACAGTTTGAAGCATAGCAGAACCCCCATATATGCGGTTTGTATATGCGGAAACTCAAATGCAGTTTCTATGAGTGCCGCGTCAATATCCTGAAGATGGAGTTGCAGGTACACAGCAGGTTTGTGGCAAAACAAGACAATTCAGGAGAATGTTACAAATGGCAGATCGTCAACAAGGTACAGTTAAATGGTTCAACGCTGAAAAAGGTTATGGTTTCATCACCCGTGAAGGTGGCGACGACCTTTTCGTACATTATTCAGAAATCCAAGGCAATGGTTACCGTTCATTGGATGAAGGCGCAGCCGTTGAATTTGAAGTCACCCAAGGCAAAAAAGGGCTTCAAGCTAGTGCAGTCACCGTCGTCCGCGAATAAGCACGACTAAATACTGACAATGTAAAGGGCAAGCCATCATCGGCTTGTCCTTTTTTTATACCCTTTTTTCGTTCAATTGTTTAATTTGTGTCATAAAATGGTTGTTTTTTGAAAAATGGGTGTATATTAAAATTAATATAACGTTTGTAGGAAGATCATGAACGCTGATGACCACACATGGACTCAAAACAAAACCAATCTTGCATCACGGTATCTGTCCATCCTGCGGAGAAGAAACCCCATTTGATCTGCTGGGTATTCAGGCATGGCCTGAAGCAGTTGCAAAAATAACAGGTCTCCCTGCAATACAAACAGTGTGGCAATGCCGCAATTGTGACACAACTCTGATGGAACCGTCCCTCAATCTCAATCAATCGTCATAGCGCATGGCTATCATTGCCTAATCATGGTGTAGCATTTAGCATGTGACATACTCCCATCGATAAATCAGGTGGGCTTCTGCGGTCAACAGTGTTGCCTGCTAGGCAGGACTTACAACACCTCTTGCAGTGTGCATCGATGCCCCGATGCGTTGAATGTTAATTGCGGCATTGTGGTCTCTATCAAGTATGAGACCGCACGGGCAGGAATAGGTTCTATCTGCCAGTGTTAGCTTTTGCTTGTTGCCACAATGCGAACATATCTGAGTAGATGGTTCAAAGCGGTCAATGAATATCACTTGCTTACCGCGTTTTGTAGCCACCCATTGAACAATCTCAATGAACTGACTAAAGCCTAAGTCCGAAACCTTGAGTCCCCAGAGGCGTTTCATACCCTCCATATTCAAGTCCTCAAAGACCAGTACATCAAACCTATCACACAAATCATGTGCCAATTGGTAGTGGAAGTCTTTGCGCTTATCATCAATGCGGATATGGGTTCGTGCTAGGAGATACTTAGTCTTGGCGCGATTGCGACTGCCTTTGCGCTTATGCGATAGTGACCTGTTTAAGTGCTTGATACGATTCAACTCTTGCTTGAAATATTCAGGCGACATATAGCCTTTGCCATTGTTGTCAGTGAGAAATGTCTTGAGTCCAAAATCAAAGCCGCCAGTTTCACCTGTGCTGACTGCGGGGACAGAGATATTCTCGATGACACTAAAGCACAGCCATAGCCGTCCAATCGTATCGCGTTTCACGGTCACAGTTTTGATTGTGCCGCCAATTTCACGGTGCTTCACAAACTTGTAGATGGTCTTACCAAGTCTGATTTTGTTGCCTCCGAGCAACTTCCAACCTGCTTGCTTCAAGGTGAAGCTACGATACTTCTTAACTTTGCCAAATGACGGTCGTCCACCTTGTTTCTTGAAGAATACTTGGTAGGACTTGTCTAAACGTTCAATGATGTCTTGTACGGCTTGTGACCCGACCTTACGCCAGTAGTTATAGCGTTCTGAGTTGCGACGGTTGGCAATATGTTTCTTGAGCCGACCGATTGAGATATAGCCACCCATCAGACGATAGTAGCGACGTTGCAAAGCAATACAGTGATTCCAGATGATGCCTGATATATTAATCGCATCATGCAGATGCCGATCGCATTTATCGTTGCGATACAGGCGATATTTGTATGTTTTGCGAACCTCGACAATCATTTACCTTTTTGATCCTCTATATATTGTTTAACAACAGCGAGTGTGACACTTCCTACTGTTGAAATGAATTTGGAGCGTGTCCACAATGAGGGCAAACGCGACTTCAGTGATGGATATTCTTTGCGTAAGGTATGGGCTGTGTATCCTTTAATTTTTGCCACTACACTACTGATTCCAATTTGTGGATTAACATCCAATAGCAAATGAACATGGTCAGGCATGATTTCCATCTCTAATACCTCATACCCATATGTTCCTTGCTTATCAAGGATTAGGTCTTTGAGGCGAACTTCAATCCCATCTTTGAAGATAGGGCGACGATATTTAGGACAGAAAATTACATGATATTGGCAACTGTAAACAATTGCATGTCCCTTGTGATATTCTTTGCTTGGTTCTTGTAGTTTCATATACTAATTATATCACAAATTACTAGTTCCATATGCTAAAGCTACTACTTTTAGACCCTTATATCCCACCGCTAACGCTGGTGGGTTTTACGAGGCATCCTATAATCTCCACTGAGAGAGTATACTAAATGCTAAAAATGGATGATACGATGATGCGCTATTTTGCCTTTTGTTTTGTATATTTGCTGTCCTGTGTTGTAGTGACCGCTCAAATAATATGCTTACCTCTTGATGAAGCCTTACTATCTATTGTAGATGATTGTTCCGAGGCTATGATTGGTACAGCTTGCCTTGCCAGTGATAGCGTGCTGGTCATAACGGATGCTGATTTATCCGCCACTGAACCAATTCCCATTCTAGCAATTGATACCCTAACAACCTTCAATGAGGAAGATGGCGATGCCTTACTCTATCTCAATCGTGAAGATACTGTTTTGCGTGTCGTTGCTATCGGGGATACCACGCTCCAAAATACTGCACCACGTACTACAATTACTGTCTATACCCTACGCGGTGTCAATGTGCGCCAAAGCCCCTCATTGGATGCAAGTGTGATAGGGTCGCTGCCACAAGGCAATGACTTCACCGCCGTCGGACGCTTATCGGATAATACATGGATTCAAGTACAACTCGCAGATGGTCGTATGGGTTGGGCATCGGCACAATATTTTGTCACCCAAGAAGGCTTTGCGAATTTACAAGCGGTCACACCCACTACACCCGCTTACTTACCGATGCAAGCCTTCATCCTCGAAACAGGCGATTGCGGAACAGTCTTTATCAGTGCTTTCCAAGATACTACCGATGACAATGATGACCCCTTGCCGATTATCTTCGGTGTGAATGGCGCACAAATTACAGTAGACGGTATCCTCGCACTCACAAGCACCGATCATATATTGACCATTACCAACATCATCGGTGAGCATAGCGTCAATGCCTTTGGCTTTGAAATGCCACTCAGCGAAAACCAGCAAACCACTATTCAACTCAGTGATGCTCTATCTATCGCGGGTATCCCATCCGACGCTATCGACGCAGACCCTATC
>JBAUIA010000186.1:0-4730 GCA_049680565.1 Phototrophicaceae bacterium | reverse complement strand
GGCGCGGACTATTATACATAACGACCTCCTACACTTAAACGAAATAAGAAATTTAATTTAGCATTAATCTTAGTGTACGACTCTTAATCTGGCTACGTCAAGCATTCCCAAATTATCGGGTAAACGTACAAATTGACTGCTTATGAGGCACAACAGGTCAAGAAAGGTATCAAGACATAGTAACTATTTTTCATGTTTCACAGTATTAGATTTTCGCATTTTGTAACCTGTCTATCACAAAGATTTTACAATCATCGCTTGTCGCGTAGCCTCATCACAATTAAGATGGTGGCACATATCTAATTTTGAAATCACTCATGGAGGATTCAATCCATATGCTTTTACGCACCATTAAATTAAGTCGTTTTATTGTAATGATACTCATCATGGTATTGTTCACACTTATTTTACCGTCAGCCAGCGCTCAAGAAGATAATGTCTGCCGAGATGCAGGCGCTCCCGTATTGACTTACGGCGATGTCCTCACTGGGACGATTGACCCCACCTTGCCGTTTAGCTTATTTTGCTTCGATGCAGAACGCGGTACAAATGTCACCATTACGATTCAGCCTCAATCACCTAATTTATTGACAGGTTTTATTGTTGGCACACCATTTATCAATAGTGATGGCTCTTTTGAAGATCCGTTGTTACTCGAAGAAACCGCTAGCACCGCAGGGACACCTTATCAAGGCACTGTAACGATTACATCAGACGGAACTTATCTCATCCTCGTTCAGTCGATACAAGATTCAATTGGGACATTCAATATTGCGATTGAGTTATCAGGGGGCAATGTTTTAGGCTCAAGCAATCCTGAACCAACCAACGCAGATACCACTAGCACAGACGGCGATGGTATCACAAATATCATCTTTGGTGAAACCGATTTATGCACAACCGCATTCACTAGTCCATTGGTATATGGTGATACGGCATCAGGCAGTACCAATGATGTTGAGCCAATTTTCTATTGCATTGAAGCCAATGAAGCGGACATCATCACCCTTGATTTCACTATAGAGGCAATCCCAATGGGGTTCTTCATCGTTGATCCACTCTATGATGGGACGCAAAATGCTCCTGTTTATGCACAAGGTTTGGCACAAGTTGAAGGTGAAACCGTCAACACAGAGTTTTTAGTACCGCGTACAGGGCGTTATGTCTTGGTGGTAATTGCAGCAATCCCAGAAACAGGCAATTACACTGTCACACTCAATGGTGTTGCAGGGAATGTCTATACCTGTGAAAATGACCCCATCAATACCCTTGTGAACAAACAATGGGGTATTCAAGATGAAAACGGTACAGCAATCATTGAAATTAATATTGCCTGTTCCGAGCGCTTATCAATTGCGACCTTTGGTGGTGCGATCATTGCACCGTTTAGCGTCAGCCAAGAAGATGAATTTTTCTTCATCTATCAAAATCGCTTATATGTAACAACATCCCTATCCGATGAAGAATGGGTGATTGAACGAGAAGATGGTCAATCATTCACACTGCGTCCACTCACGGATGAAACAACGTGTTCTGATGAGCAATTGAGCGCTTTAATTGCAGGGTCTTGGTTATGGGAATTAGATGCCACACAGAGCATTTTCTTCGATTTTACATGTAACGGTATCGTCTTGATTGATGACCAACAAAGTGAAGCATTCGCTGCGGATTATAGTTTTGCAGATGGCATCATCACGATTCTATTAGGCGATCAACCACTCGTCTTTGAGAATGTGACAGTTGCAGATGATGCAATGAATGTGTTATTCAATGGCATTGATTTTGCAATGCGTAATGCACTATATGTTGCGCCATCGACAGAAGAATAGTAATTGATGTAGGGGCGGAGAATCGTCTTCGCCCTTTTTAGGAATGATTTTTCTCTTTAGCGAGTGCCGTAAAGCGCATGAAGGCACGCTCTTGAGGAGTCATATCAGTAGGATATTCATATTGATCGTATGATTCTAAAATACGATAGCCTTCTTTGATGTAGCCACGAATTGTATGTAAACTAATTCCCATTTCATCAGCAGCTAGATGTGCTGGCATTCCTTCGATGACACACAAGCGGATGGCTTGGCGAATACGATCTGTCATCTCTGGATAGTCGCGTTGCTCAGGCAAAATAGCTGCTTGGAAAACGCGCGTCATGCGTGAATCTTTTACCATGCGTGCAACATTCGGTGTAACTACAAAGTCTTGATCCATTGCATAAACAATTGCCCATGCAATTTGCATCCCAACTTCATGCTTGAGCAAGAAGGCACGCGCACCTGCTGCTGCTACCGTTTCGATAAGACGTGGTGAATTGGTTTGTGATAGGCAGATCAACATCGTACTGGGCAAAAAGGCTTGTACTTCAGCGAGAACAACTTTGATATGCTCGATATCGCCTAGATGGTCAGCATCCATAATGACAACATCAGGCAATTCTGCTTCAGGTACATCGCGTAAGTATGTCCAAAAATCATCAAGATCAGTGGTCATATAGGTAACGCGCGTGCGTCTATCCCATGCTAAATAACCATTGATGGATTGCATGGCATAATAATCTGTATCTAAGATAACAACTTTGAGGTTGATAGAGCCGATACCGGGCATCGATTTTTTACCTATGGATGGTTGAAGCGATATAGCTAATATAAGAGCAAAACGCTGGAGATGCAACTCTTGAATAATAAAAAAATATCCTCTCAGCCAGAAGCAAAACAGGATGCCATCCTCTGATGACACCCTGTTTTGTAAGTTTTAGAGGATTTGTGACAAGAATAATTTGGTACGTTCGTGTTGTGGATTTTCAAAGAAGTGGTCAGGTGTACCGACTTCGACAACATGCCCTGCATCCATGAAAATAACACGGTCAGCAACTTCGCGCGCAAAGCCCATTTCGTGGGTTACAACGATCATGGTCATCCCACTGAGCGCCAATTCTTTCATAACATCGAGTACTTCTTTAATCATTTCAGGATCAAGCGCTGATGTGGGTTCATCAAATAAGATGATTTTGGGTTGCATTGCTAAAGCGCGTGCAATTGCCACACGTTGTTGCTGCCCACCCGATAATTGACCGGGATATTTATCTGCTTGATCTGGAATACCTACACGCGCTAGCAAGCTACGTGCAATCTCTTCCGCTTCCGCTTTAGGACGACGGCGCACATGACGTTGCGCCAGTGTGACGTTTTCTAATACGGTGATGTGTGGGAATAAATTAAATTGTTGGAATACCATGCCTGTTTCACGGCGGATGGCGCTGATATTACGCACATCATTGGTGAGTTCGATACCATCAACCAGAATATCACCTTGTTGATGTTCTTCTAAGCGGTTAATGCAACGAATGAGGGTTGATTTACCTGAACCAGATGGTCCAATAACAACCACTACTTCACGTTCTTTGACTTCAATATTGATGTCTTTCAAAACATGAAAATCACCATACCACTTGTTCATATCACGGATTTCGATGATCGCTTCTTCACCAATCCGATTCTCTGAATTTTTTTCTTTTTCATTCAACATAAAATTCGCTCCGAAAATTAAATTTATCGCGTAGAGGTAGCGGGCTGCTACCTCTCGCTTTGATTTTTACATACGGCGTGTACTACCCGAACCACTTGCCTCTAGTAATCGGCTGACATAAGACATCATGTAGCTGACGACAAAGTACAGAATTGAGATGAACAATAATCCTTCAAGACGTGTACCGATGAATTCTGCTTGTACAACCATCGCATTAACAAAGCCTACAAGATCAATCAAACCAACGATTGTTACGAGTGAGGTATCTTTGAACAATGAGATAAATTGACCAACGAGTGCAGGAATCACAGCGCGTAGTGCTTGTGGCATGGTGATAAGTGTCACGGCTTGCCAAGGATTAAGCCCAAGTGCCTTTGCTGCTTCGGATTGACCGGGTGGTAAGGATTGCAAACCACCGCGTACATTTTCAGCTAGATAAGCGGCACTAAAGGCAATGGTTGCAGCAATTGCTCGGTAACTACCCGGTATCTGATTAAAATCACTATTAATCAGTGGGATGAACAATTGCATGAAGAACAAAACAGTAATGAATGGTGAGCCACGTACCAACTCGATATAAGCGGTACACAGATATTTAATCAGTGGTAAATCACTGCGACGACCAAGCGCTAACGCTAGACCAATCGGGAAGGCAATGATAATCCCGTAGATTGTCAGCATGAATGTGAGCAGTAAACCACCCCATGCACGCGGATCAGAGGGTTGTAATGCCCATTCTGTATTGACATCAATGAAGCCACCTAGCAATGCCCCTGCTCCTACAGCAAATAACACGGCTGCAACACCACCGATTAGTGGAATATTGATTTCAACTTCATCACCGGGGATATGTGCTTGATTGCCCAAGTAAACAGCAAGTGGCACAAAGATAATCCCTAACCATGCAAGGAAGCGTGGTACAGCAGCATCATCGATTAACAATGGTAAGACTGTTAGCAAACGCGGCAAGTCAAAACCTTGTGTGATAAACAATATCCCAGCGACAACGACATAGGCAACGATACCAGCAATCAAGTAGGTTGGACTAAAGCCATTCTTCTGAGATAGTTTATAGAGCAAATAGCTGAACATCGCCAATGATACGAATAGCAACCACATCATGATACTGTTTAGGAACATCCCATTGATGAGTACCCAAACCACGACAGGCACTGCCCCCAGTGCGTAGGTTGCAAATTTAGAAGCTA
>JBAUIA010000185.1:0-18665 GCA_049680565.1 Phototrophicaceae bacterium | reverse complement strand
CGTGTTACCAAAGTACCGACTTCCACCGTTGATTGTAAAAATCGACTACGATTTTCAACCGTCTGAATAGCACTTTGCACTTCGCTTGCCATCGTATTGAACGATTCTGCCAATTGACCAAACTCATTATTAGGTACATCAATGCGATCTTCAAAATTACCGCTCGCAATGTTTGATGCAGCACTGCTCAAACTACGGATTGGACGCGTGATTGTACGTGTGATAAGTAGCGCCACAAACAGTGCGATGATGATATTAGCACTCAAAACAGCAATCGCAATATTTGTTGTACGCGTAATCGTCGCTGATAATCGGTCAGCCGAAACCTCAACGCTAGCAGCACCCACAATATCATCACCAATAAAAATAGATGTTGCAACCAATACAGAATTATCTAATGATTGCACACTCACATTAAGTTGCTGTAAATACGCTAATCCATTGGGGTCGGGCGTTAAGGAAACAATTGATGATTCATCAGGACTATTGCTAGAAATTAACCGTCCATCATCCCCATAAAAGCGAATGATAATTTCTGAATCATCAAGTCCTTCACTCACATTATTGAGTGAAGAAACATCAAGTGCCAGCAAATCATTATCAGCCCCTAATGCAACTGTATTAAGCAATGCCAGTGCTTCGTTTTCCAAATCGGCACGAAAAAGTTGTCGTTCTTCATTGATAAGGAATGCAGTTAATGTAATCGTACTGATTGCAACTGATAAAACGATGGCAATTGCAATACGTACACTAATTGACGATAAAGAAAATTTGAAATTCCGCATTATTGTTCTCCTCGAACTAGACTTAACTTGTCGAGTACTTGGCTGGTATAAGTTTCACTATCAATCGGTAGCGCATCAAAACGAGTGGTTTCAATCGCTTGCAAAACAGCAAGTCCCTCGTCATTGCTTTCCATATTGCTCATAACAGCGATAATCGCACGTTGAAGGTCTTCTGTTAAACCCTCTCTTAACGATACAATTTGGCTAGGAGCAGTTTCTGTTTCGGCAATAATGCGTAAGCCCGCTTGCACATCATCTGATAAATCATTAAAGACGATGTCGTTGGTCACGCCAGCTTGCACACGTCCAGTAATCACCCAATTGAGAATATTCACATCATCATCCGCAAAAATATATCCGACCTCGTTACTAAGTGACGTATTTACATCAGTCACTTCAATTGGATTATAACCATTCTCGATGAGGTATGTTGTTGGCAAAAACCAGCCTGATGTTGAACCTACTTTATCAAATGCAACAATATTTCCTTGCAAATCATCAAGTGTTGTAATCTCGCTATCATTTAAGACAAAAAAGACGCTATGATATTCTTCCACGAAGCTGCGCCAGTGACGCAAAACTAACTGCGATTCACTAGCTTGGCTCACAAAGACACTCGGATACAAACTATCAATGTAGACATCGACCTCGCCCTCTGCTAGCCATTGTGCCATTGTCTCTAAATTAGGTGCAACCCGTACAAGACCGTTTGTAATACCTTGATCGGCTAAGTTTTCTGCCATGTAGTTCGCAAGTGGTTGATAAAAAGCGGTTGTTTCATCCACCAAACTTGATACATCACCAATCACAATCGGATTACTACCCGTACTAACGGTAATCGGCTCGTCTTCAATCACTTGGTCAGTTGTTGCAGATGAACACGCTGCTAATAATGCCACTAACACTATGACCCATAAAGTATGTACAGAACGATTCATCATCTTAGTTAACCTCATCATTATAGATTTCTTCATTTGTGTAATTCAGATCGTCGCGTTCAATACCCAATTGAATCATGGTATGCGGTACACGCAAGGCTTTAGCAATTTCACGCGCAGTAGTTTGCAACATATCATCCATTGAATTTGCTGATTGCATCACTTGTTGGATATTGGATAAGGCTTGTGCATGGCGGCTTTGGCGTTGCGCCGATTCAATCAAACGCACATTACTAATCGCATTAGAAATCTGCACAGCAAGTGTTTCCATAACCGTCAAGATATTACTATCAAAGTAACCAACACGGTCACTTTGAACATCCAAGACCCCTAAGATTTCACCACGCGCAATCAGTGGCACAGCAAGCTCAGAACGCGTTGATGGTAATAGCGGATGCGGTAAAAATGCTTCAACGCTAGTGACATCATTTACCGTATTGCTTTGGCGTGTCCGAGCAGTTGTTGCCACGATACTATCACGCTTGGATAGTGGAATAATGCGTTCCTCAGCCACCATTTGCCGTCCGATATACCCTGCCCCAGCTTTCAATACGAGGGTATCGCCACGTTCATCCAAACGGTAAATATGAGCATGATAGAGTGCAAAACGTTCTTTTGTGAGATCAGCAACATCTTGTAATAGGCGGTCTTCATCGAGAATACCGGCTGCTTGTGCGCTTACATCAACAATCGCTTCAATATCACGGCTACGATTTGCCACCGCATCCAATGTACGGTTGAGTGCTGCTGCCAATTGCCCAATTTCATCATTTGATGTTACAGGCGCACGTTGCGTTAGATCACCATCTTGGATAACACGCGCAAAGGTCGCCAATTGTAAGATTGGGCGCGACAGTGTATACGCCAAGAAGACCGTTACAATCATCGCAATCAATCCCAATACAACAATGAAACTCAGCAAAGGGTTAATCTGTTGCAGAACTTCTTGCTCATCAATTTCAGACATCAACGCCCAACGAACAGGTTCGACATTGAGGGTAATAATTTCATCTTGAATCGTAACTGCATTCCAAGAACTCAAAACAGGAACACCACGATAATCATCAATCACGCGCGTGCCAGTATTACCAGCCAGTGCCGATTGTACCCCCACTGTATTTACAATGAAGTCTTCGTTCAAAATCGTTGATGTCGTATCGAGTGAATCCAGAAAGCGCGAATCATTACGGAAAAGAAAATCAGACCCAACCAGATAGGTTTCGCCCGATTCACCCAAACCTGAACGCTCATTCATGATAACATCCAAAATATCAACAGGAATCTGGAAAATGAGCGTGCCGAGGCGTTCATCACCGTCGAAAATAGGCGAACTAATGAACATCGCAGCTTCTTGTGAGGGTTCATAAAATTCAAAATCAACAAAGGCGTTGAAATCTGTGTCAATTGCGTTACGGCTATAGTCAAAGGCTGTCGCAATATTGCTAGCACTATAAGGACCTGTTACGAGGTTCGTTGCAAAATCGTCTTCCTTGATGACACTAAAGATAATATCGCCATCATTATCAACAAGGAACATATCATAATAACCCGTCGTTATCAGATAATCTTGCAGTACAGGAAAATAGCTTGCATGAACTTGGCTATATAAAGAGCCATCATTGGCATCTGCTAATGTTGCTTGCCCTAAATATAAAGCTCTTAGTTCGTCATAAGAGATATTCCTGATTTCAGATGCTTCATCAACAGAGGCATTTTCGTCACCATGTATCGCCAGATCAAAATCACGCATGGCTGCAATCAAAAAGGGACTTTCTGAGTACGTTTCAATATCAATGCGTCGTTCATTGAACCATAGATCAAGTTCTGTACTTCGCGTTTCACGTAGAGCAGTCAGCTTATTGAAGTTCTCATTCACAAGCGTGGTGCGTACAAGAAAATAGGCAGCACCACCTAGCCCAATAACCAGTACAAGACCAAAAACGATAAAAGCAGCCTGAATCCGTAGACGAAGGCTGTTTCCAAGTAGATTAAATATGTTTGTTGTATTACTCAGCATCGAATAACCGACTCTCTATTCATTAATTGTTTGATTTTGACCGAGAAACTGTGAAACACTTTCAATCAGTTCACGACGATCAACGGGTTTTGAAATATAGCCATTGCAGCCTGCTTCTAAAAAGCGTTCACGATCGCCATACATTGCGTTGGCGGTTAATGCAATTACAGGAATATTGAAGTTGGGGTCGGCGGTCAATTGCGCCAAGACCTCCATACCGTCAATATCGGGTAAATTGATGTCCAGTAAAATTAGATCAGGGGTTTTCTCTGCAACCATTGCCAGACCATCTAAGCCAGTAATTGCACCAACCATTTCAAATCCACTCATTTTAAGCATTTTGCCAACTAAGCGCATATTAAATGGATTATCTTCAATGTAGAGAATTGTTTCGGGCATAATGGGTATTCCTCGTCTGTATAATGATTGCTTTGCTGAATTACCCTAATCATGACACAAACAAGGTGACGCGTATATCCGTTAAACTACGCAATTAAACTGCGTAACAACACGTATATTCTCAAGATAATTGTCTTTCAGTACCATATATTGCTAAAACACCGTATTCATACTTATAGTATATCTGCAGTGATAATGTTACGATGTACCCATTGAGAGATTACTATAGCTATTAAGTAAGGTGGCTACATTGAATACGACGAATATCGACACAACTTATGATGTTTCAAAAATCATCTTGGCAAAAAAAGAGTGGGAAGCAACCGTTGATGCTTTGCCCCAGCTTATTTGTCTTATCGACCACAATGGCACAATCATTCGTGCGAATCGTACAGTCGAACGCTGGGGACTCCGTGCGGTTGAAGATGTGAACGAACAAACATTGCACGATTTATTACATCCCATTTGTAATAATCCCAATTGCCAAATAAAGCTCGTTTGGGACTTAGCGAAACTTTCCTTATATAAAGGAGAGCCTTTCCAGCTTGAAATCTTAGATGATATTCGTGATGTCACCTATGATATTGCGTTTCAAAGTATTCATAATCCCCTATTGAAAGCAAATCGTAGTTTCGCATCAATTACCATTACAGATATTACCGAACGTAAAAAGATGGAAGATGCCGTTAAATGGCATGTTACACAATCAGCAATTTTGCAAACCATCGAAAAAGAACTCACCAATAATCTGGATGTTCAGCATGTCATGCAAATTGGTTTGAATGCAATCAATACCATCTTAGATACGAAGCAATCCTTCATTGCACTGGTGGACGATGCCTTACAACTCACTGATTTTAATTCCTCCGTTTATACTGAGGCTGAAATCAAGGAGTTACTAGTAAGTGATTACGCGCAGCAATGCTTTGCAAACGTTTCTACGCAAGTCCCCTATAATGACGATACCACAGACTGTGACCAGCAAGTATTGAGCTTTGTCATTCAATCACATCATCAAATATTAGGACTTATCTATATTAAAGCAAAAGATCAAAATGGTTTTGATCTAAAAAACCAGCAATTAACCGAAAATATCTTATTACGCTTTACAAGCGCATTGATTAACGCCCAGTTATATGAAATGTCGCACCAGCATGTTAATGATTTAAAAGCACTCAACGCTGAAATTAGCACGCTTGAACAAATCAAAACCGATATGATTCGATTGGCATCACACGATTTACGCAATCCCCTAGCAAGCATCAAATTATCAATGGACATCTTATCACGCTACAGCCGAGAGAAACTGTCGGATCTACAGCAACGCCATTACATCAGTATTCTCAATTCTGTGAACAATATGAAATCCATCATTGATGATATTTTGTCCTTAGAACGCATCGAAGCCATTCATCAACAACAACTCACCTTAGTCGATATCGCTGTAATCGTAGAACGTGTCTTCTCTAACTTTGAACCACAAGCCCATGTTAAAGCACTTGGTTTTAATCTCCATCAAAAAACCAATACCCTAATGATTGAAGGCGATGAAACTGTTCTACAAGAAATCATTAGCAACTTTATGAGTAACGCCATCAAATATACCGATAGAGGTGGAAAAGTTGATGTATACCTATCCGTCAATTCTAACAATGTCACCTTCAAAATAATTGATACAGGCTTTGGGATTGATAAAACCGAACAAGAGAAAATATTCCAACCCTTTTTCCGTGCTGAAAATGCAAAATCCAGTGATATTGCAGGCATTGGTTTAGGACTCAATGTGACTAAAAATATGATTGAGCGACTTAATGGCACGATTATATTTGAAAGTGTTCTCAATGAAGGTAGCACATTCGGCTTTAGCTTACCGCTATCTTATGAAATCTGAGGCATTATCAGAAAAGTAGGATAAGAATCTATGCTTGGTGCATATCTGAAAAATCCGCACCATTAATTTGGTATGAGGTTGATTAAGGGACGGTTGCGAGGATTAGAGCATCGTCTGCTTACTACGGCGAATCGCTTGTTCAATTTCTTGGATCGAGGCGTTCTTAGGCAAGCACGCAACTGCCCCAGCGTCAAGCATCGCTGTTCTTTGGTCAACATCGCCATAAATACTGGTCAAACCAATGACGGCAATATGCGGGTAATTTTTTGTAATCAACTGTGTTGCTTCAATGCCATTCATTTCTGGCATCACAATATCCATCAAGACCACATCAAAGTGTTGCGTTGCACATAATGCAAGGATTTCTTTGCCATTGCTAGCTGTTGCAGCTAATTCTAAATCCTGAAAAATTTTAAGGAACAAGCTCAATCCATCACGGACAACTTGTTTATCATCAACGATTGCAATTCTTATTTTTTTTGCTGACATCTTTTTCCCCAGTCTTATGTCTATTCCATTGTAACACCATATTACACATTTCATATAAGGATTTATTTTAAAAGTATCAATATTGTAATGTCCTAAAAATATTTAGAAATTGTAGGGTGGGATCAACGTATCCATAGGCATCAAGATAAGAAAAATATGAACCACAAAGACACAAAGGCACAGAGAAAAAAAGAAAAAGACTCTTTTTTTGTGCCAAAATTTCAAAACTATTAGCTATTGTTTAGTGAACATCTCCTAAAAGAACCCATTTATTGAGTTTACAAATAGGCTAGCAGAAGTTTTGAACCTTCTATGTTGAATGAAAACTCTTTTAATCGCTTAACTTGATGCTAATGGCGCTTCATCAGTTAAACGGTTCAATAGTTGAGTCATTACTACCTTTTTGCATCAAATTACGTGGTTATACACAGTACATCTCCGTATGTCTACGAATAGCGAAGTAAGGTCACTTTAAGCGATACTTAAAGAACAATGCAAGATAATCATCCAATGGTGAACTCACCAGATTCTGGATGGTTGACACTCTAACCTGACGCTTAAGGAGCAATATCATGTCCAAAATTTTAGTTATTGATGACCATTTCCCAAATGCACGTTTAGCAGAAAAATTACTCGTCAAAGCAGGTCATGAGGTTATCATTGCTTATGATGGCGAAACAGGATTAGAAATGTTCATGTCAGAAAAACCTGATTTACTTCTCGTTGATATGGGCTTGCCTGATATGGATGGTCAGACCGTTGTCGGCTTGCTACGGCATTCCTACAAAATTATGAATATACCCATTGTTGCATATACCGCATGGCCACAAGAAATTGCCGAAGAAATGGTTGAATCGTATGGATGCAATGGTGTCATTCTAAAGCCAATCGACATTCATACATTTGCGAGCGAAGTGAACGCTTACTTGCTCATTGCACAAGCATCTGTCTAAGCCACCATCAATCATCTGTCCATAAACTGTTTAAAGGGTCTGTCTGAGAGACCCTTTTTATTGGCAAGCCTCATCATATATCTAGGAGTCACTATCGTGCTGAAACAACCCCATTATCAATCTCAAAGCAATCAAGCTATCGCAAAATCAGCGATTCATTTTGATTATGAGACCTTAGCACAGATCTACAATAAAACTCGCACAGATTATATTGTGCCAATGCCCATGAACGCTAAGGGACTCATCCAATATGTTGCCCACTATGATATTGACCTTGAGGCATCAATCGTTGTGATGGATAGTGAGAATAAACCACTCGGTTTAGGGATGCTGGGGCGACGCGATCATCGCGCATGGATTACACGCTTGGGACTTGTCCCCCAAGGACGCGGTAAGGGTTTAGGTAATCTGATGATGGATACATTATTCCAAAATGCACGCGAAAGAGGTGATACAGAATCCCAATTAGAGGTCATCAAAGACAATGATCCCGCTCATCACCTCTTTATCAAATATGGCTTCACACCGACACGCGAGCTATTGATTATCCGCCGTCCAATTAATCCTAATTTTACCTATCAGCCTGATGAAGATGTGCAGTTTACAAAACTCGATACTGACACAATCGAACGCTATTTGCACCAACAACGCGCTGATACGCCTTCATGGATTGAAGAAACACCTTCAATTATTAATGCAGGCAACTTAGAAGGCTATCAAATGAATGACGATTCAGGGGTAAGCGCTTGGATCATTTTTCAGAACAATCCCTTCAAGATCAGCCATATTGTAATGGGTCATTCTCATGACAAAAAATTTCTTTCGGGAAGGATAATGAAAAGCCTGTTATCCTATATTCATCAGCTTTACCCGATGAAAGACACCATCGTAGAAAATGTCCCTCCTAATGACCCCAGTTGGGTCAGTTATCAAGACCTATCCTATATTGAAACTTTTCGTCGTATTGAGATGGTCTGCACACTCTAAAAACTGGACGATATAAGGTGAATAAACTAAAATGTCAAGCGAAATAAATACGCAAGAACTCTTCCAACTGATTCAACGCGCTAAACATGAGTGGGAAACAACTGCGGATTCCCTATCCGAATTAATCTGCATGATTGATGAAAATTTAGTGATTCAACGTGCCAACCGCACCATCAATGAATGGGATTTAGCACCCATTACGGCTGTATCCGGTAAATATTTTCATGAAGTGCTACATCCTGATTGTGGCGATGATGCCTGCTACCTGCGCCAATTTCTCAATACCGCTTGGCATGAACTCCAAACAAATGGCTTTGCAGAATGTGAAGCCAATGATGAACGCCTACAACGCTATCTCAATATTCGGATGCGCCCTGTATTTGATAAACAAACCAACTTATTTGAATCAGCCGCCGTTGTGGTTGAAGATATTACCGAGCGTAAAGCACTTGAACAAGAGCGCGAACAATTGCTCGAACAAGTCGAAGAACAATCTCAATTATTACGCACGATTCTATCGAACACCCCTGACCAGATTTATATGTACGATAGCGATGGCATTTGCTTATATGCTAACCTCGCAGCAGAATGGCATCTAGGCTTGAGCCAAACAGAAATTATCGGTAAAACATGGGTCGAACTAGGCTTCCCTGTTGATGAAGAACGCGCCTTTGAACAAATCCGTAAAGATGTTCTCCAACAACGTAAACGCTTGAGTGGTGAGATGCAACATCGGCGTGGCATTGAAGATGGGCGCTACGATTATATTGTCAGCCCAGTCCTAACAAGTCCAAAAGTGGCATCGAATGTCATCGTTACCTTGCGTGATGTCACAGAGCGCCACATGGCGCAACAAGCTCTACAAGCATCCTTTGATACGCTAGAAGAACGGGTAGAAGCGCGTACTGTAGAATTATCTGAAATCAATAGCGTGCTACAAGATGAAATTCATGAACGCGAACGCGCTCAAGAAGCCGAGCAACAACAACGTAATATGACAGAAATTTTGCATGGTATCACTTTATCCTTAACACAAACACTCCATGTAGAAACGATGCTCGATTCACTATTGACCTACATGAAACGGGTCATCCCTTATGAAAACGCGCATGTGTTGCTGCAAAGTGATGATGCAAAACAAGTCAACCTTGCTTACTCGACCCTAAAAGTAGCGCCAAAATCGCATGATTTTGCCGATGATACACGCATCAAACATATCATGAAAACAGGTGAAAGTGTTGTCCTGACAGATTGCACCGATTGCCCACAAATTGTAACAGGTTACAAAGGGAAAAGTTGGCTAGCGATTCCCATCATCGGCGGTGAATCCATCATCGGTGTCTGTATTATGGAACATAGCCTCAGTGATATTTTCTCGGATGAGCATCAAGAATTGGCGAAAATGTGCGCCTTACAAGCAGCATTTGCACTCGATAATGCCCGCTTATTTGCAGCCGTCAGCAATGGACGCGAACGCTTACAAAATCTATCGCATCAATTGGTCGCTGTGCAAGAACAAGAACGTCGCCATATTGCGCTTGAACTCCATGATGAAATTGGGCAGGTGCTGACAGGCTTAAAGTTCACCGTTCAACGTGCTTTAAACGCACCGCCTGAAGAAGTCAAAGAGGTGCTACAACTTGCCAATCAGCAAATCAAAGAAGTCACCGCGCAAGTGCGTGAGATGTCGCTCAACCTGCGCCCATCCATGCTAGACGATTTAGGATTACTCCCTGCGATACTCTGGCACTTCTCGCGCTATACAGACCGCACCAATATCAATATTGATTTCAAACATGCAGGTCTGGGCAATGTGCGCTTTAATCCTGATGTTGAAATTGCAATTTATCGCATTATCCAAGAAGCCTTGACCAATGTTGCACGCTATGCCCATGTCGAGGATGTTACCGTGAGAGCCATTGTGGAAGACGATGTGTTGCGCGTCGATATTCAAGATTATGGTACAGGGTTTGATGTACAAAAAGCGACCAATAGCAAAACATCAACAGGCTTGACAGGGATGCAAGAAAGAATTCATGTTTTAGACGGCGAATTTGTGATAAGATCAACTTTAGGCATGGGAACACACATCACAGTGCGTTTAACACTCAACTAAAACAACAAGGGGGCATCATGACTACTGTCATACTCGCAGACGATCATACACTCGTTCGGCAAGGGATTCGCTCGATGTTAGAAGCGGAAACAGGCTTTGAAATTCTTGCCGAAGCCAGTGAAGGAACAGATGTTGCTGATTTAGTGGAGCAACTCAATCCTGAAATTCTGATTGTAGACATCATGATGCCCGGTTTAAGTGGTTTAGAAGTTGCGCGTATTGTTAGCAAACGCTCCCCCAATACGCGCATTATCATGTTATCAATGCACGCCAACGAAGCCTACGTCTTACAAGCCCTGCGGAATGGTGCATCAGGTTATGTCCTCAAAGATTCGGATACGGACGACCTCCTACAAGCCATTGAAGATGTCCTCAAAGGCGAATTATACCTCAGTGCGCCTTTATCAAAGCGTGCCATAGAAGCCTACATCAGCAAGGCAGAAGATACCCAACTACAAGACCCCTACGAAGAATTGACAACCCGTGAGCGCGAAATTTTGCAACTGGTCGCTGAAGGCTACACCAATAAAATGATCGCTGAAAAACTCTCGATGAGTCCACGCACTGCCGAAACCCATCGGGCAAATATGATGAATAAACTCGACTTAACATCACAAACCGATGTTATCAAATTTGCACTCAAGCGTGGCTTATTATCGCTGGATGACTAATCCAAAAATCATCATTTGTATCATCAAAACTACGTAAATATACCAATATCATTCTAAGCACTTGCTAACGTATACTATAAATACAACTCATTTATAGGATATTATCTATGTCTGATGCAACACTATCATCAATTATTTTGTTGCTCAATCAATCCGCAATCATATCTGCGATCTTAGCCATTAGCATCATCTGGCGACAGAAAAAAATCAATCTATTTAGCCTACTCATGATGTCGTGTACCTTATGGGCTTTTGCGTATGCGCGCGAGCTAGACGCATCACTGCATGAAGACATCTTATTCTGGGTACAAGTAGAGTACCTGAGCATTACAACTGTGCCTGTATTTTGGTTTTTATACATTGTTGAGTACACCAATCGCACCAGTTGGATTACGCCTGCGCGTATCACAGCCTTATTATCGATACCCTTTATCATCAATATTGCAGTCTGGACAAACGACTATCATTTGCTCATATGGTCGCAATCTTCAGTCATTACAGTTGGCGAAGTCACCCTACTATCAAACAGCTATGGTCCTTTGTTTTGGGTGCATACCATTTACTCCTACTTGTTGGTGAGTACAGGTACAGTCTTACTATTTACGTATATTGCCTATTTCCCTAAAAAGTATCATGCCCGTATCATCAGCATGTTATTGGCAACCTCTGCCCCTTGGATTAGCAATGTACTCTACCTTACAGGGATCATCCCATTTATTGATACCACCCCAATTGCCTTTATCATTTCAGGTATTTTGATGATTTGGTCAATTTTTCGTATGGATATTCTCAGCACGCCGATTGCCTATCACACCGCTATCGAAAACTTATCAGATGGTGTCATGCTCATTGATACCCATCATAAAATCTCAGAAGTCAATATTGCGATGGCACGCTTTCTACACCGTCATTCACAAGATATTGTTGGACAAAATGCCGATACGATCTTTAACCATGAGTTACCGTTAAGCAATCAACCTAGTAGTCTAAAACTCGCTATCACATTGGCAGAGGATGTTAAACGGCATGTCGACTTACAAATTTCGCCAATTCTAACACCACAAAACAATCTATCAGGTCATGTGATTGTGGCACACGATATAACCGCGCAACATCAAGTACAAGATAATATGCGCTATATGCTACAACAAATTGAAGCCATTAAAAAAGAATGGGAAATCACAGCCGATTCGCTCGATCAATTAATTTGTCTCATCAATGAAGATGGCATAGTGTTGCGCTCGAATTTAGCAGTAGAAAATTGGGGGCTTGAATCCATCACCCGCGTAAAAGGTCAAGCCTTAACAAGCCTCGTCGGTGAAGTTTACCGTGATCTGGCACAAGACATCGGTGATAATTGGGAAACTATTCTCAGCGAACTCAAATTGGGTAAAAGTTATTACTTAGATGTCAAAGACACGCAATTAGGACATTATTTTGAGGTGCGCTTTGAACCCCTACTCAAACGGGAAATCGTCCATCATATCTCAGGGACAAGTATTGCGGTTGTTAGCATTTATGATGTAACCAAACGCAAGCATCTTGAACTAGACTTACAACATGCGCGTGAATTAGCAGAACGCGAGCATCAAAAATCTGAGGAGTTATTGCTCAATATTTTGCCACAGCCGATTGCAGAACGCTTGAAAGCCAATGAAACTGTCATTGCTGATAATTTTGATGAAGTCACTGTCCTCTTTGCTGATATTGTGGGCTTTACTAAAATTGCCTCACGCATTTCTGCAACAGAATTAGTTGAGCGCCTCAACGAGATTTTTTCGGCATTTGATGATCTAGCACTCAAACATAATTTAGAGAAGATTAAAACGCTCGGTGATGCCTACATGGTTGCAGGCGGTATCCCCTTACCCCAAAGTAACCACGCGGTTGCGATTGCAGCACTGGCACTCGATATGCAAACTGTCATCCAAGAGTTTGCCCACAAATATGGCGAAGCGCTTAACATACGCATCGGTATCCATACAGGCTCGGTGGTAGCAGGCGTTATCGGCACCAAGAAATTTGCGTATGATCTTTGGGGAGATACCGTTAATATCGCCAGCCGTATGGAATCACATGGCATTGAAGGCACAATTCAAGTATCGGAAGCGACCTATCAATATCTTGTCGGTGAATTTCAACTAGAAGAACGCGGTTATATCCAAATCAAAAATAAAGAAGATATGAAAACGTATTTCCTAACAGGTCAATACGAGGTATCAGAAGAAGAAGAAGAAGTAAGTGAGGTATCAATCTAGTGCAATGATTCACTAGATTGATACCCAATACGTCTCTCTATTGCGGAACGATACAAATTGTTAAGCGTTCCGCACTAGCAGCAGGGCACGTATGACGACTAGCTGTTGTTGCGCTCTCTACTTCAAAATCTGCTAACCAGAATGCCACCGTTGAACTCAGATTACGCTGGGCGATCACATCACAATCTTGCGGTGCTGCGCCACCTTCATTATCTGATGTGAGCAACAAACATTGTTGCGGTGCAAGTTCGGTAATATCAGCGACAATCTCAGGGTTTTGGAATAACGCAGCATCCCCCATCAACAAACTTGCGCCTTGATTTTCGATATTAGGATTAAAGTTAAAAATAGTCGTTCTGTCAGTTGGCATCCAACGATCTGTGGTTGGATTAACGATAGTGATAGCTGTCGGTGTATATTCAAACCGTAAATAGGTCGTAATATCATCGGCTGACCCTGCTCCAGATAAATAAAACGTACACGATAGCGGATTATCTTGGCTGCCTGCGGGCGCTGCATCACAAGTAGCACGCTCAATACCATCTTCAATCACTGCGAATTGCTGCACCCCATTGACCTGTGTCCAAAAATGCTCGCCTGTGACATTAGTCGTCAACCATTGTGTGGTATCACACCCTGTGACCGATTTGGCATTCCGCACAACAATTGACCATAATTGCAAACATCCATTTTCACGCACATTCGATCCCCAACGGGTAGCAGCAAAAGATGCTGGCGATGTGCCTTCTACCGCAGCAAAGCGTAAGCCCGTGATATTACCAATATTATTGGTGGTATTTATCACGGTAATATCATTATCATCATACAAAAGTTGGGCATTATCACTGCGTAACACATTCACATCAACAGCACTTCCACGCGCCACACTGGTATTCGCTGCAATGGATTGTGTACTGATTAAGCCTGCTGCTAATCCATTACCTGTTGCCAAATCAACCGCATTTTCTATGCCAAGCGCTAAACCAGCCAGATTTAATGTGGCTGCTGCTTGTGGTACATTCAATCCTGTTAGATCAGGTACGGTAACGTTATCGTCTTGTGCAAAAATTGTCATGTGGAACAATCCTAGTACACACACGAGAATCAATCGTTTTAATATCATACGCATCTTCCTCAATATTGTTAAATCAACTCGGTCATTCTTCTATACACAACGTCAAAGCTGCTTATTTGTTACAAATTGTATATCATCTTATGAGATCAAAGGGTTTCATTTTAATGGAAAGTGTAACAAACATCAGTATACAGCGTTATTATAGGTATAATCATATGACTTTATCCCATTGAGAGGCTATTATATGGTCAAACAAATTTTAAAACCATTTGCGGTATTGATTATGCTTTTAGGGCTGATGACAGCTTGTACAACGGCTGCCACAAGCAACGGCGATCCGATTGAATTTAATGGCAATGTTGTATCCATTAACAACACGACTATTGTTGTGGGTGGCTTTACAGTCGATGTCAGCAATGCAGCGATCCCCACTAATTTACAAATTGGCGATACTGTCCGTGTGACAGGTATTCAACAAAGTAGCAGCATCATTGCGGTTGTTGTGGTTCTCACTGATGATACTGCCGTTATTGTTAGCGAGACTGCTGTACCAGATGTTACCGCAGAAGCATCGGCTGTTGTTGATGCGCCTACCGCCGAAATTCCTGTTACAACCGAGGCTGAAGCGACACAAGTTATTGTCGTTGAAAGCACACAAGCTGAAGCAACGGAAGTTGTTGTCGTTGCAAGCACACAAGTAGCACAAAATCCTGATATAAATACCGATGAACCCCTGATTGTTGTCGAAGGTCCTGTGCAATCCATAACAATCAATACCATTACCATCTTTGATATTGATATTCAAGTTGACCCTGCTGATCCGATTTTAACGCAAATCCGCATTGGTGATACCATTCGCATTGAAGGGGTTTCTTCAATTGATAGCAATATTATCATTATTGTTGCGGTCAATATCACCATTATTGAAACCAGCATCATTATTTTCAATAACAATACGACTGTCTATATTGTGCCCGGTATCCCTGCCAATTGTCGTGTCAAGAAAAGTGGCAAAATCACCTGTAAAAATTCACGTCGTTCCTAAGCCATTTAATTCTATGGGGTATACGTGATGTGTATACCCTTCCCCACACTAGCCAAATCCTTGGGAGTGCTATATGCAACTCAATATGAAGCCACAACCGATTGCTGTTGCCAAGATTTTAACAGGTATCGCCCTCGTCATTGCGCTAGTCAGCCTCATCTCAGAGTATCTGGTTGAAGTTGTACTCATCGCGCAACAGGATACCTTAATTGTCTATATCTTAGATTTATTCAGTGTCAATTTAGAAGATAGCATCCCAACATGGTATTCTGTTCTCATTTTGTTCAGTGCCAGCATTTTATTAGCGCTGATTGCATGGGGTAAGCAGCGTGAAGAAGATACCTTTGCAAGACATTGGCTAGGCTTATCCGTGATATTCTTGTACCTCTCGATGGATGAAGGCGCAGTCATTCACGAAATTGTCGCTGATCCGCTCCAGATCGCGTTTAATACCAGTGGATTTTTGACATTTGGCTGGCAAATTATCGCTATCCCTTTAGTGATATTATTTGGATTATTGTACTTACGATTTGTCTTGCATCTGCCTACCAAAACACGCAATTTATTCATCTTGGCTGCTGCATGCTATGCAGGTGGTGCACTCATTATTGAGGGGATTAGTGCCAACCAATGGGCATTAGATGATGGCAACCTCAGCATGACGTATTTATCGATTGCAACCTTTGAAGAATTTCTCGAAATTTGGGGTGTTTCATTATTCATCTATGCTCTGTTGGATTACATGCTATTGACGGGGTATATATGGACAATCGGTGACGATCAATCTGTCATTAGTGAACATCCAAAGCGTAGTCTATCAGCAGAAGAATCATTACGCTTTAATCCGCTCATGCTGATTATCACGCTGTTGCTCATTACCAATCTAGTCTCTATCGGTTGGATACTTCAAAATCATGGTACTGTGATTCTGACACAACCCGTACCTTTTTATCAAGCGATTCAATCCGATTTAGATCAAGCTAATGTGTTAGTGGTTGAAGCACAAACGCTATTTACACCCAATAACCAAGCAGCCCTCCAATTGGCACACGCACTACTTGATGTGTATCAGGAAATTAGCGTCATTGTATTGCCTAATCAAGATAAGACCATCATTTTTGCAGGCGACAATATCCCATTTGACCGCGATACCATCACCGATTTATTGCATGCTAATGGTCAAATTGAATTTATTATCTACGAAACCGATGTTGTGCGTGTCTTTACAGCAACCTTATCACCATAATATAGGTGTTCAAAAAAATAGCACCTACCAATCGGTAGATGCTATTTTAGTTTTATGGCTAGGATGATCTTCTATTAGAGGACACGTTCGCGGATATACGCACTCGCATAATCTAAGATGGATACCACGATAGCAATCGCTAAGACTGCCACCCCTGCATCACGATACCGTAGCAAGTTGATCTGTTGTTGCAGCAATAGACCGATACCACCACCACCAACGAAACCGATAATGGTTGACATCCGCACGTTAATATCCCAACGATACATTGTAAATGCAATATAGGGTGGGATAATCTGTGGAACAACTGCATAAATGATCGTCTGTAGTTGATTAGCACCAGTTGATTCCAGTGCTTCAATTGGACCCGGATCAATATTCTCGATTTGCTCACTATAGAGCTTACCCAGTGCTGCGATACTATGCAATGTCAGTGCGAGTACCCCTGCAAATGGACCAATACCGACCCAGATAACGAAGACCAAACCCATGATGAGCGGTTCAATTGAACGCACAACATTCAGCGAAGTGCGGGATGTGTTATAGAGCAAGTTACCAAGTGGGAATACCCCATGCAAGCCTGTTAGTGCGCCACTGATGCCTGCAAGGACAGCGCCAAATAGCATCGCCGTATAAACATAAACGGTGACAGGTAAATCAAACCCTAACAATGTCGCTGTTGTTTGTGGTGGTAATGTCCCATCAACAAACGAGCGTCCAACATTCATTGCATTGAACATCCATACGAAGATGATCGCAAATCCAAGCCAGAAAATGAGCCATTCAGCAAAACGGCGCGTGTTGGATTTGATAATGACACCATCAATTGGTGTTGCGCTACGATCTAAGAAAATACCAGTAATCTGGCGCAAAACTTGTCCGCCTAGAATACCGCCAATCAGCAACGGTAAAATCGCTAAAAGGGATGCCCATAATGCAATCGTAGTGAGTAACAACATCAAGGTCGCGCCACTGATCGCCCCCATAATTGCTGCCAGTACATAGCTAGTTGTTCCGCGTAAGCGACGGAGTTGATTACCCAGCACGGATGCGCCAATCCCTGCGAATGCAAAGCCTGTTATCACGCCAGCAATCGGTACAATACCGAGTTCAATCAATTCACTCCAAATCAGTAATAAATTACCGATTGAGCCAATCACAATACCAACCAAATTTTGGATACTTGCACCAATACCAACTGGATCAGCAGGACGGATGCTATCTGCCAGCGCAGAAATTTGCTCGCCACCGAGAATGCCTAAGCCCCCTAATGCGCCAACTAAGAAAATCGCCACAATAAAAGAGACCACTGTGTTGAGTATTTGCATCACACTGTTTGTTTGTGATGAGCGTTTGTTATCGGGTTCAGCTTGTAAGCGTGCCAAAACCCAACCCGTCGCAATAATCACAAGTATAGGAATCACGAACGCCAGTAATGCGCCTATCGGCGCAAAAAGTTCACCACGTCCAACCATCAAGCCCCATTTACCGACGATGCTCAACACACTACTACCTAACCATGTACCAACGATGAACAAGACAAATGCCATCAACATACTACCCACGGTCAAGCGCACGCGCCGCATAAGGTTATGAGCAGCGAAAAAGCTAATGAGTGCAGCAATCGGAATCGCAACGGTGGTTGCCACCAATGCCATGAAGATCGTTTGGATCATACGGTCAATGACGAGTAAGGCTGTCTCACTAAATTCAATCGGACCTGCTGGAATCGCAACCAAAACGCGCAAAGTATGAATTTGCCCCTCGCCACGACGAATACGCGGGACTTCGATTG
>JBAUIA010000184.1:0-18637 GCA_049680565.1 Phototrophicaceae bacterium | reverse complement strand
GTCTTAATGTAACCTTCGATAAACTTTTATAGCGTGTAGGGGATGGTCTTTATGTCCTCCCACTGGGCGGGCGCAGACAGAGCAACGCCCCTACACATCTTATATTTTATTGATAGGCATATTTATTTTTAAGTATTTTCCAGACGCTACAAATAGTAAGTTTCGATAAATAATTGGAAATAGATCGTACAATTTTCGGCGGACATCCCGTTGGATGTCCCTACAACACCCTGAATTTGTAGGGACGCGCAATGGCGCGTCCGCGAAAGTATGTATGAATATAATTTTAAAAACTTATCGAAGGTTACTATGTAATATCCTAAAAGATTTTAGAAAAAGAAATGTGCAAATCATCTTCAAAATGATTGTGACAATCAATGACCCGATGGAGATTATCTAAGAGTTGCTCAATGGACGAATATAAGTAATTAGCACAGGCATTTGCTTTCAAATGTTTCCAAAAGCGCTCAATTGGATTGAGGTCAGGTGAATAAGCGGGCAACCACAAAATAAGGACACGATGCTCAAAGAGTGAAAGCGCGGCTTGAACAGCAAAACTATGATGAAAAGACGCATTATCCATGACAAGAACAATAGTTTCGTCGGGATAAATGTCTGTGAAAAGCCACTCAAAAAAGCCAATGACCTGCTCGCTGTTACAAGCCTCTAAGTTCCGACACTCAACTTGCTCAGTGCGCCAATTCAAAACCCCAGCAAAGACTTGAGATTGATACTTGCCACTAAACATTGGTAAGCGTTTTTGTTGTCCTTTTTTCATCCAACACTTGTGCATCGGATAGATTAATCCAATTGTACTTTCATCCATAAAGAGTAACTCGATTTCACCTGTTTCGGCTCTTTTTTTACCTCATCCAATGCCTGCTTGACCTGCTCACGCAAGTCTTGATCTTGCTTATGGCTTAGGTCTCGCTTAGGACGACGATAGCGATAGCCCAAACGCTGCATTAGCTCTTGAAAGACACTACGACTGATCTCGATGCCTGTTTCTTGGGCAAGATACTTGCGTAGACGAGCTTGCGTCCACATCGTAAAGGCATAGCCTTTAGCTTTGGGATCAATCTCAAGGGTTTCTTCCAACAACTCAATGTAGGCGGCTGTCGCTTTACGTGGGCGACCACTTTTAGGCTTATCTGCTAGTCCCTCAAAACCTTCTGCTTTGAAGCGATTGAATTGATTATAGATGCTGGCTAAACTTAAACCATTCATCTGTGCTAGCTCAGTTGGACTATGTCCTAGATGCAAACCATGCACGATACTCGCTCTTTTGCTAATACGCCCATCCAAGTTTTTCATCGCTTCCCGAACTTGCTTATATTCAGTTTCTGTTAGAGTATAATTGTGTTTTTTTGGCATCTTTTTACTATACTCTGATTTCTAATTTCTTTCCAGACTCTACAATACAAGATATACATCCCATCCCACTTGGCAGCCCGTTGCATCGGTCTTTTATAAGGATAATAGCCAGCAACCCAAACAGGGATACGGGGCTGTGAGATGGGTCTTGGTAAAAATTGGCTATCATGAACGGTATAATAATCGCCATCGTGATTGACTGGCTCGCCTGACCACAATTGGGTAATCACGTCTAAGGCTTCATCGGTCATTTTAGCGCGTATTTTCATATCGGTTTCTTCTGCAAAGTTTGCCCATTCTTGTGGACGACCACTGCCGAGTCCAACGCCTAATATCAAGCGTCCGCCCGATAAAACATCAAGTGAAGCGGTTTCACGCGCTAGCACTTGTGGACGACGACGCGGTAGCGGTGTAATCATCGGACCCAAGAGGATTTTTTCGGTATTCATTGCAATGGCAGTCAGAGCAATCCAAGGATCGACTAAATTATAGGTGATCGGACGTGCAACATGATCCCAGATGAAGAAGCCATCCCAACCTGCTTGTTCAGCATCACGGGCAAGGTCTGCCATCACTCTCGCTGTGCCAAATGCCCCAAAATTAGGGAGATATAATCCGTATTTCATAGATTTGCTTGTACCTTTTTTGTATTGATCGCTTCAACAACGGTGTGGATATGGTCAGTATAATGACTCGGATGCGTTAGCAAGCTCCCTGCGCCATCAGCAACACCAATCACACGGTTTGGTAAATCGGCATCATCGACAATGACATCGCCAGCTTTACCGATTGCTCCCCCTGATACCACTTGAATCCCATTAATAATTGCACGTTTGGGTTGCGTCTGTGAGCCAATATGAGCGCTCACCAAAGTACCTGCCAATGTAGGCCAAATATTTACACGAACAGGCAAGGCTTGTTTTTCTAGTATTTGCTCCAAACCGTCTTTATCAATGCTACCGATACCTGCATCAATGATAAGTGTATCGGCACGTAAATTGCGAGCAACCGACGCATCCAACCAAGTTCCCCAAGAAGGCCAAACGACAATCACCTTTGCGGCTTGAATAACTTCATCGGCATCCTCAATTTCTACATAATGATCTTGTGGCTGATCGGTTTGCGTGAAGACGGTTGTCGCGTGCGTATACTCTTCTTCTTCGCCTTTTTCACGCACAATCACAGTGACATCTGCCCCATAATCAAGCAACATCAATGCGAGTAAACGGCTGCGTCGATGATCGCCAGCAATGACAATTGATACACCATGAACATGCTCATTAAGTAGGCGAATAATTTGATCTTTAATAGCTTCTGCCCAAATACGACTATCGCTATAAACCAATAATTGGCTATTTTGCAAGATGTCGGATGCTGTTAGGGCAGGGGTTTGGGGACCAAAAATGCGTCGGCGATCAATATCGAGTAATACAAGATTCACATTACCATCGGCAATGCCTAATAGATCAACCAATTGGCTTTCTGTGCTGAATGTCACTGCGCCGATTGTATGGGTAGGTGTGTTATGGATGTGTTGGCTAATATGATACGATTCTTCTAATGTTTGGCTGAGAACCACATTGAGCGTCGTATAAGTTTGATGCTTCTGTGACTCACTATAGAGGCGATTCAATAACACATCTAAAGTGATATTTTTGGTGTTCATATCCTCATTTGCATCAAAAGCAGGTATGCGGATTTGCTGGGCTTGTTTTTCGCGGGCAATATCTTTGCTCAATTGTTCTAATAAGTCATCAGGCGCATCAACGCGATTCTGTTCACACAAGCGCACAATCAGATCACGTACATCAATATCATGTTTTTCAGCATATGTTTTGACTTTTGCCGTGAATGATGAATGAAATCCTGCTAGCCCTGCGGTGATCGCCATCGTATCAAGTCCGCGCCCCGGAACAAGTGGGGCAATCAAGCCTGCACTAATATCCATTGTTGCCTTGAGGTCAATATCTTTTGCATAATTATGCTGTTGCATAATCGCTAATAATGCCTCAGTGATGACGTTACCAGCACTGCGCCCCATCCCACGTAATGATGAATCAACAATCGCAGCACCACTTTCAATCGCTTGTAAGGTATTTGCCATACCCATACTCAAATTATCATGTCCATGAAAACCAATCGGGACATCACAGCGTGCTTTGATAGCTTCAATGAAAGCAGCGACATCCTCAGGGAGCATTGTTCCTGCACTATCAACAATATAGACCATATCTGCGCCCCATGTTTGCGTTTTCTGTGCCACATCTGCAAATGCTTCGGGCGTGACAGCATAAGATTTCATGGCATTATAGCAGACGAACATCCCCAATAATTTTGCGAGTTCAATGAAAGGTTTCGCACGTTCAATTTCGGTGGCATCCGTTCCAATACGAATAAAATCCATCTTATATTGGGCTGCTAATTCAATATCTTCTGCTTGTCCGATACCGGGGATAAAAAACATGCCCCATTTGGCAGTTTTCACTGTCGCCGAAGCAGCTTTGAGGTGATCTTCATCAGATGCAACTGCCCGACGTTTGCCTTTATCTTGAGCGTTTAAGCCTAAACCATGACCAATCTCAATCCAACGGAAACCAGCCCCTTCTAAGGCACTGACTAACATCGCTGTATCTTCGGCAGTGAACTGAAAATCAATCACGTAACTGCCATCACGTAAGGTCACTTCCATAATATCTGGTTGTGGGCTAATTTGTGGCACAGGCATACATCCCTCTACATTAAAGTTAATGCTACCCATTGTAACGAGAGGGCTAGGGTTTGCGAGGGTAAATAAATGAGGAGACTGTGCGCCTCCTCAAGAACTTGTTTTATTGTGGGCAGAATGTATCAGAATTCCTGATGGCTTCTTCAATTTGTGCAATACGATTACCGGGATCAGGATGACTGCTGAAAAATTCAGGTTGGCGCTGTCCGCCACTGGCATCACGCAGCACCTCTTGTACGCCAATCATACCTTGAGGGTCATAACCAGCATCAATCATAATACAGACACCCAAGCTATCAGATTGCAATTCATCTTCACGACCATATTGCAGGTTAATCAACTGAGCGATCATTGCAGCCGTTTGGGCAGCATTGGCATCACCAGCAGCAACTGAGACTGCACCAATCAAGCCATTAGTGAGTTCGTTCTGCGCCACGCGCTGTGCGCCATGCCGTGCTAGAACATGCACAATCTCATGCGATAAAACCCCTGCTACTTGGTCAACCGTATCCAGACGCGATAACATCTCGGTTGTGATGAATACTTGTCCACCCGGTAAGGCGAAAGCATTGAGTACATCGGAATCTAAAACTGTAAATTCCCATTGCCAAGGTTGTTCAGCAGCAAAACTATTATTGACGAGTTCAAATCCGATTTGGTCAATGGCATCTTGAACCTCACTATCACGGAATTCACCACCATACTCTTGGATGAGTGATGGGGCGGATTGCAAACCAAGCGCAATTTCTTGACGAGGAGTCATGCTAACACGTTGATTTTCGCCTGTTACTTCGTTGTATTGGGAGGACGCAAAATATGAAAACAATGAAAATGCACCAATTGCCAAACCAAATAACAAGCGCAACATTGCCCCATTATTACTACTACTGCTACGTCGTCTCATCATACTGGTTTTGCCTCCACTATAAAGTCTTCATCGTAATTATCGAGCATTTCGTACACACCACCAGCAACTGCACCAAATACAATATGGCTGATAAGGAGCACGGTATTATTGAGCGCAAACATCCACTCGAAGAAAACCGTCATCGTATAGAAATTGATGGCGTAAATCGCCAACCCTAATAAGCCACCACCGACAATGCCGATTAGCAAGCCCCAACGATGAATCACAATTGAGATGATAAAGGTGAAGAGTATTGATAAGACGAAATGAACAATCAGCCCAACAATAACTGTCGGTATTGTTGTTTCTAGTAAGACATCTGTACCGAGTACCAATGAACCAAAGTAATTAATAATAAATAGTGGCTCAATTCCATAGAGTATTGGATTGAAAATGGCATTAACCAGCAAGAAAGCTGTCCCTGCCACAAGACCTGCAATCGGGATTGCACGCCACGCTACATTCTTCTGAGTAGCTTCTAGCATAATCTCTCCTCGTGTGATTCACTAAAGTGCTTTAATGATAGTATACTTTGATTATTTAGTGCTGATTTTCTCATCAGCTTAATTGCTGTCTGATATAATTTTTACACGCTCATTATTTTACGCTAATTCAATAACACTGCCACGTTGTTCAATAGCTTGACTCGTATTAGCTTGGAGTGCCTGTAATGCTAAGGCATAATGTGTGCTGATAGGGCGTGCGATAATGACAGCATCAATATCTGAATTGCTATATAAATCATTGGCATCTGTTGAGGTCTGGATAGATAGCTTGGCTTGATGCGCTTTAGGTTATCTGGGTTAAGATCAACCACCATGCTTTCCACAAAATTTCTGCCAAGGTTAGGTCTCCAATAACCATATCCAATTACGCTTACATTCAGCAGTTGCATTCCCATGCTTTTAGAGCTTAATCAATGAGAAAGCATCTTATCACAGCCTGTTCAAAGTTTTAGACAGGCTGTTCATAACTTTGAACAAGCTGTGATACCTCACTTATTGTTTACGCATGTTTTCGTCTTGACCTTATCCTTGGGGCATAGCCTATACTGATTTTATACAAAAATATTGATTAGGCAGTAAGATTCGCAAAGTCACTAGAACATAGACGCTATTGTAAAGGCATACTATAGTGCGCCCATCCTAGCAATCGATTGATCTATTCGAGGATGCGTCATATATGGCTAACCATTAGTCGCAATCACAACCCCAACAACAATAATTACCATCCCAATGATTTTAGGAATCGTAATCGCTTCATTGAAGAAAAAGGCTGCGCCACCTGTTACGGTGATAAAGGCGATACTCATCAAAATAGGATAACCGACACTAATCGGTTCAGTGGATAAAACACGCATCCAAACCAATGTCCCTGCGCCATACAAGCCTAATCCAACAATAAAAATAGGGTTAATCAGCAAGGCAAAAACATCTTTATAAATTGTTCCGATATTTTCACCAAAGCCACCAATTGCATCAATTGCGCCTTTTAAGCCCAAACTACCAAATGACATCATCGTTGCAGCAACAATAATGAGTAAAATACCTTGTGTGCTAATTGCCATAAATTTCCGTTTCTCGCTTATCTCTTGTGGAATGAGGCTCATTCTGTGGTTTCCTTATCATGCACATCACCGATAATTTTGGCAGGAACGCCTGCAACAATCGCGTAATCAGGTACATCATGCGTGACAACTGCACCTGCTCCCACAATTGCATTTTCGCCAATCGTAACCCCTGGTAAGATGGTCGCATTACTACCAATTCCTGCGCGTTTTTTGATATGAGTTCTTACCAGTACCCAATCATCACTACCCTTGAGGTCGCCATCTGTTGTGGTACTGTGTGGATCAAGATCATTGGTGAACATCACACCATCGCAGATAAAACCATGTGATTGAATTTTACAATGTTGACCAATTGTAACCTCCGCTTGGATTTCAACAAAAGATTCTACAGTGCTTTCATCACCAATCGTACACCCATAAATATTGACCAAATCAGGCTTAAATATACGTACCCCACGCCCTAGGATGACATTATCTGCGACAAGCATCGTTAAGCACTCCTAGATTTTAGCTTCGGGTTTATCAAGACGATCCGATAAATCTTTGGTTTGGATTTCATCCGTGCTTTTACGGTTGGATGGTGTATCCAATTCAGTTTCAACCTTGTCAAATTCAATAGTTGCTAATTCGCTCAAGGGCGTTTTTACAACCGCTTGTACTGAAATCGTATAATCGGGATTATTGCAAATCACATGCAACGCATCAATCACCCATGATTGATCGTCATCGGTCATTTCTGGATAAAGTGGGATTGCAATCGCTGTATCTTGTATAAATTCACTTTGGCTTAAGCTACGGCAAGCACTAACAGGGCAGCTACAAACCGCACGATTGCCTGCACATTTCCAAGATTCTTCTAAATAAGCAGGTTCACGATGGGTATTCATAACCGCACGACGGGTACTAATCCCTTGATTAAGCAGCGCTTGCATCACATCACGCTGTTTAAGATAATCGGGCAAACGGATGATAAATGTTTGCCAGTTGGATTGTGCATAGTCCGGTTCATAGGGCAAGATAATACCATTAATATCAACGAGTTCGCGCTTATAACGATCTGCAAGTTGCCGACGACGATTTATAATATCAGGTAATCGTTTGAGTTGCTCCCGACCAATGGCTGCTTGAATATCAGTCATACGATAGTTGTAGCCAAGTTCAGTGTATTCTTCAAAAATGACCTGATCTGAGTTGTGGCGTTCGGTATCACGCAGACTCGTACTATGTTGTCGCCATAGTTTGAATTTTTCATCATAAGCAGGATTATTCGTGGTCAGCATACCGCCATCACCTGTTGTGATAACTTTACGCGGATGAAAACTAAACACAGCAATATCACCAATGGGTGCGCCAATTTTTTGCCATTTCATATCATGGAAAATTTCGCTACCAATTGCACATGCGGCATCCTCAACTAAGGGGATATTATACTTCTTGCTAATATCGAGCAATTTTTCCATATCACAGGGCATCCCCACTTGATGCACACATAAGATCGCAGCCGTTTTTGGCGTAATTAAATCTTCAATCAATGTGGGGTCGATATTATAAGTGCGTGGATTTATATCACAAAAGACAGGGGTTGCACCGCAATAACGCACGGCATTGGCTGTTGCGATAAAACTATGACTCACAGTGATAACTTCGTGACCTGCTTCAACACCAACCGCTTTTAATGCAAGGTGTAAGCCTGTTGTACAATTCGATACGGCTGTTGCGTGGCTTGCACCAACATAGATTGCAAATTCTTCTTCAAAGGCTTTCACTTGAAGACCTTGTGTTACCCAACCACTGAGCAGCACCTCGCGGACTAAATTGGCTTCGGCTTCACCAAGGCTTGGCTTTGCAATTGGAATTTTTTTCGCGGTCACTAGCACTCACTCACTTATCATCTGTAACAGTTGTTTATATATTATGATGTGCAACGCCTAAAAAGTACAGGAAAAAGAGACTTTAGAACTATTCACCATGACTTAGATACTAGAATTTGTCGCTTTTGCTCAAACTTTAAAACCAGATCGTTTGAATCTTGTAACATCCCCTACGAGTATTTGTCTTAGGCACTCAATTCATGATATTGTTATCTGACAGGACGTTTGTATTTTTAGAGAGTTTTTATGATGTCGTATAAGATTCACCCCAATACTAAGTCTGCATTATGGGTTGTTGGTGCAACACTCATCGCAGTCGTCGCCCTTGTTGTTATTATGAATCTAGGAACACCTTCATTTAATGCTGCTTTTGCTGATGCACCAGCAGAAACACTTGTGTTTATGCGTAATGATGGTAATGATATGGAAATTTTCACCATCAATAGCGATGGCACAGGCGAACGCCAACTCACATATAATGAAGCAACTGACTGGGGTCCAATGTGGTCACCAGACCATTCATACATTGCTTTCCATAGTGATCGTGATGGCTATGATGCAATTTATGTGATGAGCGCACATTGCAATAACGCTGCTATTCGTGTTTCACCAGAAGGACGCTATGCACGGTATCCATCGTTCTCACCTGATGGCATGCAAATTGCTTTTGAAATGTATATGGGCGATGATAACTGGGATATTCATGTATTATCCTTAGTCGATGGCTCAATTAACCGTATCACATTCAACGATGCCATTGATGGCGGCGCATCATTCTCACCTGATGGCACGCAAATTGCTTATCACAGCACCCAAAAAGGTGACTATGATATTTATGTCGTCAACCTTGATGGCAGTGACACACAACGCTTGACATTCCAACCCGATAGCATGGATGTATGGGCGGAATGGTCACCTGATGGCTCACAAATTTTATTCCATAGCGAACGTGATGGTGATAGTGATATTTACATCATGGATGCAGATGGTAGCAACCAAACTGATCTTAGCAATACCGATACATTAGAACGCACACCACGTTTCTCTGCTGATGGCTCACAAATTGTCTTCCGCGCTGAAGATGAAGGCATTAGCAATATCTACATCATGGATCGCAACGGACGCAATGTTCGCCCTGTAACCGATAGCATCTTATCGGATTGGTATCCTGATTTTTAAGTAGGCACTCCAAGGGGATGTACAGGTTACTGTACATCCTTTTTTAATACCAGCATATGCTGTTCGTAGTATTAACGTAGTGTGTGCTTATCCTCTTGTATGCTAAAGTCTAAATAGAAAATAATTAAATAGAGGTAATTCATTATGTTTTTTTCTAAACTTCACCCCAATACTAAAATTGCATATCGACTGATTTTCGCTACCTTGCTGATGGTCGTAGCCGTAGTCACTGTGATTAATATTGCAATGCCTGCTACCACTGACTCCGCACGGATTGCCTTCGCTAGTTATGATGGCAACGACTTTGAAATTTTCACTGTGAACCCTGATGGCAGTGGTTTACGTCAATTGACTGATAATGCAGTTGACGATTGGGGCGCGACATGGTCGCCTGACCATACCCAACTCGCTTTCCGATCAGGCATCGGTGCGGAATCCGCAATTTATATTATGGATTTAGATACAAATAATATTCAACGGGTATCTGCTCCACAGATGCGAGTTGGTAATCCTTATTATCAAGGCACGATGACATGGTCACCCGATGGCGCATATCTTGCTTATGACGCTGATTTCAATGGAAATTGGGATATTTGGACATCACGCATCAGTGATGGGCAATTAACACGCTTGACCAACTCTATTAGTGAAGATTTACACCCTGATTGGTCACCTGATGGCACACAAATTGTATTTAATCGCACAGATGAAAATGGTTTCTTGCAAATCTTCATGATGAATAGCAATGGGACAAATATCACACAACTGAGCAATGCTCATGCTGCTACTGTGATGTATCCACGTTGGTCACCAAACGGTGATGATATTGTATTCTTCATCAATGAATCATCATCTGCTGCTGATCTTTATATGATGGATGCAAGTGGCGAAAATGTTCGTCAAATTACCACTGATCTTGCAGTTGACCGTGTTGCAGTCTTTTCACCAGATGGCGAATCACTCGTTTTCCGTAGTGAACGCGATGGGGATAGTGATATTTATACGCTCAACCTCAATACAGGCAAAATTAATCCTGTATCCCGCAATCACACAATGGATATGTCACCTGATTGGTGATCTAAACGATAGCGATCAATAAATCGTATTCACATAATTTAACATGCCAAAGAGGGCGCTCATAAAAAAGCGCTCTTTTTGATTTAGGCACATTCACCACATATTTTAGAGATAAATTGGGTGGATTCACGAAATCTTATTCGCATTTGATGAAGTGCTTGCATTGCGTATTCTTTTCGTGATATGGTTTTCTTACAGCACTATCGTTTTGAATATAATTTTCAAAATGTAAGATTTCGTTAAGAGAGTCGCCGTAGGATAAACGTAGTTTGTCAAGCAATAATCTGGCATGTTACCCTCTAATGAGTTGAGTCATTATTTTAGGAGATGACGACATGGTAAATAAACTTCATCCCAATACCCGTTCTGCTTGGATGTTAGTTGCGCTGACTGTGATGATGTCAGCAGGTGTGGTGGGCTTATTCCACTTTGCGACAAGCACAACCGATGGAAATATTCTTTTTACACAATATGATGGCAATGATTACGAAATTTTCATGATGGATGCTCATGGCAATATTGAGCAGCTAACAGATAATGATGTTGACGATTGGGGCGCAGGTTGGTCACCAGACTTTAGACAAATTGCATTCCGCTCCGAACGTGATGGACTCGCGCGGATTTTTGTCATGAATGCTGATGGATCACAAGCACGCGCGGTATCCCCTGAATCATTATATGGTGGTGAATGGGGACAATCAGGTATCCCATCATGGTCACCGAATGGTGATTCACTCGCTTATGAAGCAGTTGATCTTCGTCGCCAAAATGCGAGTTATGATATTTTTGTTACCAATATCAATGATAATACGACTGAACGCATTACCAATCATCCAGCAAATGAGTTGCATCCTGATTTCTCGCCAAATGGTGAACAAATCGCCTTTGCACGCGATGGTGTCAATAATGATTGCTATAACGAATGTGATATTTTTGTGATGAATATCGATGGCTCAGATGTGGAACAATACACCTATGCAAATGGTATGGATGTTTTCCCACAATGGTCACCTGATGGCTCACAAATCTTGTTCCATAGCGAACGTACAGGTAATAGTGAAATCTATGTGATGAATGCTGATGGCTCAAACCCATCCAACCTGACAAAATCGCCAGCACTTGACCGTGTTGCACGCTGGTCAGCCGATGGTAATAGCATTATTTTCCGTAGCGAACGTGACGGTGATAGTGACATCTATGTCATGAACCTCAACACGCGCGAAACAGAGCTTAAACTCGATAATACACTATACGATCTCTATCCAGATTGGTGAGCATTGAGTTAAATTACGTAAAGGCGAGTCATAGCGACTCGCCTTTTTTGTTTAATGCTCTCAAAATCGTGCATAACACATGCTACAATATAGATGAAAATTGTAATAATCCAGTAAGTTGTATCGTATATCGTGTAGTTTTTAGTATGGTTTAGGATTTTGTCGATGACAGCACGCCCAATACCACAATCACCCCAACAAAATCGTTTGAACCCTTGGGTGATTCGCATTCCTATTTTGTTCATCACAGGTGCAATTTTAACAGCGATTGTGCTTGTTTTATTCTTATTTGCATTCCAACTGCGGATTGCAGAGCGTGTTATCCCCGGTGTTTACGCACTCGGTATTGATTTGAGTGGCTTGACATTGGATGAAGCGGAAACGGTACTTGCAGAGTCTTTTTCTTACGGAGATGATGCCGTCTTTACCTTCCGTGATGGTGACCGCTTCTGGCAAATGTCGGCATCGGATTTAGGTGTAGCATTCAATGCCCGTGAAACGGCTGAACAAGCCTTCGCTATCGGACATAGCAATAATATTGTGCGCGATTTGTATAGCCAATCTAGCGCGTGGGTATCAGGCAATGCAATTTCACCTGTTATTACGTATGACCAAAATGTAGCACTGAATCAACTCAATGCTATCGCTGCCGAAACAGACCGCGCATCCCTGAATTCGACCTTGTCGATAGAAGGCACAAGTGTTGTGGTCACTGAAGGACAAATCGGACGCGCATTGGATGTTGAAACAACGCTAAGTCGGCTCAATGAAGCCATTATGCGCTTTGATACAGGATCAGAAATCATACTTGTCATTAATGAAACCCCTGCGCTTGTATCCTCCGTTGCTGCTGTTGCCAATGAGATCGAAACGGCATTATCTGCCCCCGTAACATTGACTGCCAATGATGAATTGGGCAATCAACTCGGTCCTTGGTCAATCTCAGTCGAACAAATTGCATCCTTACTCACCGTTAGTCGTATCAATAATGGTGATGGCACACAAAGTTATGCGGTTGATATTGATATGGGTGCTTTTGAAACCTACCTCTATACCCTTGCGCCCGGTCTCATTGCCCCTGCAATTGATGGTCGTTTTGATTACATCCCAGAAACAGGCACTTTGTCTGTGCTTGAACCTGCTCGTAGTGGACGTATTTTGAATGTTGCTGAAACCCTAGTACGGCTCAAGGAAGGGGTATTCACGCCTGAAAATCGGATTGTGCCAATGGCATTTGATTTTGCATTACCACGCTATCATAATCAAATCTCTGCTAATGAACTGGGCATCACCGAATTAGTCGCAGAATCAACAACCTACTATACAGGTAGCTCACAAGATCGACGCACGAATATTGCTGTCGGTGTGAGTCGTATGAATGGCATTATCATCGGTCCCGGAGAAGAATTTTCATTTAATTACTATTTGGGTGAAATCAGTTACGAAAATGAATTTGTCGATGGCTTAGTCATCTTTGGTGGACGCACAATAGCAGGCATTGGCGGTGGTATTTGTCAAGTGAGTACGACTGTTTTCCGTGCTGCCTTCAATGCAGGTTTAGCGATCACAGAACGCAATTCGCATGGGTATCGTGTAGGCTATTATGAACTGGGTGGGCAACCTCCCGGTTTAGATGCAGCTATCTGGCAACCTGAGCGTGATTTCAAGTTTCAGAATAATACACCGCATCATATTCTGATTGAAGCCAATGTGTACCCGGGGGATAATGCCCTGCAATTCCGTTTTTACAGCACACAACATTGGCAGGTGGAAATTGAAGATGCCATTATTCGTAATCAGCAACCTGCTCCTGAATCGCGCTTTATCTCCAACACAGATTTGAGCTTAGGGGAGATTGTTCAAGTTGATTATGCAGCAGAAGGTGCAGAAGTCACCATTTATCGTAATATCTACGATATGCAAGGTAATCTTCAATTTGAAGATTATGCTTATACCTATTATGTGCCTTGGCAAGCAATTTATGAAGTTGCGCCAACCGATAGCCGATTGAATAGCTAACATGCGCCGTTTGATACTGATTATGCTCTTATTTCCCAGTGTGATATTTGCACAAAATGCCGATGACTTATCGATCAATTTAGATGAGTCATTGGATATTAGTATTTCTGCTGAGTTGCCTCGTCAAGTTCTCTTTACTCTTGATGATACTCAATATATCCGTTTGACGGCTAGCAGCATAGACGAAACAATTGATCCCGTCCTATGGATAATGGATGCGAATGATCGTCTAGTCGCTTATAACGATAATACGGATCAATCCACAGAGGCTCAATTCGATGAATTGTTGTTACAAGCAGGGGACTATACAATTTTTTTGGATAGCTTTAATGGCGTTTCTGAAGGCACTGTAGCATTAATGCTTGAACGGATTGATCCCAATCAAATTACGATTACTGAGAATGAGCAATCAATCGTGATAACAGGTCATTTGTTAGAGGATACCCATTATGTACATCTATTCGAGGTATTCGCAGGGCAAATCTTAAGCATCACAGCCCAAGATCAATCAGGTAATTTAGACCCTTACTTGCTCATTTCAGATGACAATCAACAAGAACTTGCATCAAATGACGATCACGCCTCTCATAATTTTGAATTGAATACCTTTGATGCACAGATTAGATCGTATCAAGTGCTAGAAGATGGCATTATTCATATTGAAATCCGTGACTTTTTAGGGCGTGCTGGTGCATTTGAAATACACATCAGCATAGAATGATTACATAGTGCATTACAATGTTAAGGTTTTTGTGACATTCTTGAAAAGCACTTATGATTATAGTAGGGTTAACAAGGTTAAGCATTTATTAAATCATAGGAGTTTACGGCAATGTCTGAGCAACAGATTGAACAGCAACTTGAGAAAATCAAAGCGGATAAGAAGAATTTAGCATCTGAAAAACGTAAACTCACCACTGATAAGAAAAAATTAGCGGCTGAACATCTGTTATTAACACAAAAATTAGCTGCACTTGATGAGCAACAGCAAGCATTGATCGCCAATCAAGAAGAACTCAAAGCAGCACAACAACAACTGGCTACCGAGCGTAGTCAATTAGTAGAAGCGCAACAACAAGTTGAAGATGACCGCGACCAGATCATGCATCTTTGGCAAGAATATGAAGCTGAACAAAAGAAATCTGCTAATCCAGATGATGTTAAAAAGCTACGGAAAAAACTCAAGAAAGCAAAAAAGAAAAATAAAGAACTCCAGAGTAAGCTATCAGAAAAATAAACGATTGATTTATGATTTTAGGCGTAAAACCCTTGACTTATAATCCGATAGCCTTTATTATGTTGAACGCAATAAATTGTACCTGTAGCTCAGCGGATTAGAGCGGTTGTCTACGGAACAACAGGTCCGGGGTTCGAATCCCTGCAGGTACGCACATAAATCAAAGCCAGCTTTTTAGCTGGTTTTTTTGTTCCTCTTCAATTTTAAGATGGCTTACAATCCATGTGCAAAAACACCCTCCGAGTTCATTTCTGATTAAACATGGTTTATCACTAACGCTGACGAAATAATAGATTATCTTACAATACCTGCTAGGATATTGAGACGGCTTATTATGGTTATGCGACATGGACAGAAAAGGAATGATAATGCTTAACTTACAAAAACAAATAAAGCCATTACACCTTTCGACAATTGATGGAGGTGGCGCTGCCATCGCATCTATACGATTGCATCGTGCATTTGTGCAGCAGGGAATTGCATCTCGTTATGCAGTGGGGCATAAATCATCAGATAAGTCAGATATTATTGACCTCAAAAATACGATGACGGCACTCGAAGCCCGTTGGTATTATCGCGCACACAAGAAAAACTTATTTCTCAATCAACAAGCGCAACGTACAGGCGCAATCTGGTGGAGCGATAACCGTATCCTTCATACGATTCCCTTGCGTTTAAGGATGATGGATGCTGATCTCATTCATATGAATTGGGTTGGGAGTGGCTTATTACCCATTAACGCCATGTCTTGGATTAAAAAACCGATTGTCTGGACAATGCACGATAATTGGGCTTTCACAGGGGGATGTCATAAAGCATTAGATTGTAAACAATTTGAAATTGGCTGTGGACGCTGCCCACAATTACAATCCGATGATCCTCATGATAAGAGTTACCAAAACTATCGCCTGAAAGAAAAATCATGGCAAAATCTTGATCTTACAGTGGTTACACCGAGTCATTGGTTAGGTGAACGCGCCCGTGCGAGTTCAATTTTCAAAGATTATCGGGTTGAAGTTATCCCTAATGGACTGGATATCAATACCTTTAAGCACCTCGATAAACAAGCTGCAAGGCAAAAATTATCACTCAATCCCTCTGAAAAGTATATCTTCTTTGGTGCTATGAATCTCGCAGATCGCAATAAAGGCAGCGATTTACTCATTGCAGCCCTCCATAAACTTGCCGAACAGCACCAAAATATCCATCTTCTGATTGTTGGCAACTATTCAGAAACACTCACACTCCCTGAGCAGTTTCAAGTGCATCCATTAGGCTTCATCAATGATGAGGCGCTCTCAAATACCATCTATGCCGCAGCCGACATCTGTATTGTACCGTCGCGCCAAGAAAATCTCAGCAATACCATTATGGAATCACTCGCAAGTGGTACACCTGTTATCGCATTTGATAGCTGTGGTAATCCTGATTTAATACATCATCAAGCACATGGCTACCTAGCAAAGGCTTTTTCAATTGATGATTTGGCAAAAGGCATGGCTTGGGGATTATCTCAAGACGCTGAAGCAGGGCAACTAGCACGCCAATATGTTGTCGATCAGTATAATATTGAACATATTGCTAAGCGTTACCTCAATTTATACCAAGAAATACTCATGAAAAATTGACTAGTTTTTGTGAATATTTGCAAACATGCTTAACCAGCGTCAGGTTAAATCTATCGTTGTTTGTAGGGCAATTATTCGGTAAGATGTTAAGCCAATCAGCTATTGATGCCGTTATTCACACTACACCAGCTTAAAAAATCATCAAAATCGATATCAAACGCGCATCATTAATTTGCTGAAAAGTTTAGGAAGTGGTGATGTTACTGTGATTGCAAAACAAACAATTAAGACGGGTATGAGACCAAATCAAATCCTTAATTTGATGAGCGCACTCATTATCCGTGATTTACGAGGGCGTTATACACGCTCATTTTTAGGACCTTTATGGTCTATTCTACAACCTTTTATGATGATGGTTGTCTTTACGATGATTCAAGGCATTCTTGGCATTTCGACAGGCGCAACACCCTATGTCATATTTTCATATGTTGGCTTATTACCTTGGACATTTTTTACCAATGCAACACGCTCCAGTGGCTCAAGTATATTTGGTAGCGCGTCGCTACTCAAGAAAATGGCAATCCCGCGTGAAATTTTCCCTGCGATTGCTGTATTAATTGCTTTGTTTGATCTCATTATGTCAGCAATTGTTCTCGTTGGCATGATGATCTATTTCCAGATACCCCTAACAATTAACCTTTTATGGGTACCGTTGCTGCTCCTTATTACAGGGGCTTTAGCTTGGGGGATTGGTCTTGGGATTGCAGCACTGGGTACGTATCGCCGCGATTTTATTATGGGATCGGGCTTTGGACTGCAATTGCTGACCTACGCTACACCGATTATTTATCCTCTCAGTGATGTTCCTGAGAAATGGCTACCTATTTATCAACTCAACCCAATGGTTGGTTTGATTGAAAATTATCGAACCGTTATTATCGATGGGATGCCACCTAATTTTGAACTTTTATCTATTTCACTTGTGATGACACTCGTTATTTGTGCAATCACATGGCCATTATTTCGCTTGATGTCACAATATTTTGCAGATGTTTTGTAAGCCTTAAAAATATTTTTGCTGCCATCATGACAACTCACATAATCTACTGGCATGCGAGTAGATATAAGCTGTAGCTAAATTGTTCAAAAAGGAATTCAATGTGACTCAAGATACAGTCATTCAAGTCAATGATTTATGGAAGCGTTATGGTTTACCGTTTATACCACGCTGGCGACAAGCCTTGGATAAGATGCGTAATCAAGAAAAATCAATAGATGCCTATGGTCCTTGGTCATTACATGGCTTAAATTTTGATGTAAAAAAGGGCGAAACCCTTGGTATTATTGGGCATAATGGCGCAGGTAAATCAACTTTACTAAAAATCCTCGCAGGTGTGACACCACCAACCCAAGGCAATATTGAAGTGGGGGGACGTATCTTCCCGATGATTGAACTGAACGCAGGCTTACATAATGAACTCACAGGTCGCCAAAATGCTTATATGCTGGGTGCTATTATGGGCTTGTCACGCGCGGAAATAAATGAGCGTATCGAGCAAGTTAAAGAATTTTCAGAATTAGGGGATTGGTTTGAACGCCCTGTTCGTAAATATTCTAGTGGGATGCTGACGCGCCTAGGCTTTTCAGTTGCAATCCATGTCGATGCGGATATATTGCTCATTGATGAAGTTCTCAGCGTTGGTGATATCACCTTTCAGCGCAAATGCTTTGACCACATGGAACGCCTACAAGCCGATCAGAATACAACCATGATTTTTGTATCTCATAGTATTCGTCAAGTAGAGCGCCTGTGCGAACGCACCTTGATGCTTGATG
>JBAUIA010000183.1:0-13484 GCA_049680565.1 Phototrophicaceae bacterium | reverse complement strand
AGCCGCATTTTTGACAACAAACAATTTGGACTACTTAGATGTTCAATGGCGCTTTGTGCTTCATGGCTTATTATTATTAGGTATCATCTTAGTCGTCATTATCGCACCACTGATACATCGGATGTATCAGTGGGTGAGTCAACGTTATATTGTATCGATAGGTATGAGCTTTGGGCTGATTAGCTTGAGCGTGTTGTTATTGTATATTATTGGCTTTGATGATTTATTCACCTATGATGCTGGTTTGTGGGAGCGTGTTGTTGATCCGACATTGCAGGACGATAGCATTTACGATGAACTCGCACAGTTAGAGGCTTCAACCGTTTACATCGAAAATTTAACATGGTTTTCACCAATGCTTCGCAACGAAAACTTAATATTAACTGAACTACGCTATCCGCTAGGACGCAGTGAGATTTATCCGTTTCCTGATATAGAGTATATCGCTATTGGTCGGCAATCCGAGCCAACAACGGTGATTTATCAGCAATATCAATGGGACATTATTTTTGAAGACGATACAGGGATAATTTATCAACGGGTTCGATGATAAATTAGCTTCCGAGTGAAAATAGAACAGACATCGGATACCCACGCGCTGGTTCGCCATTAATCGTCATTGGTAGAACCTCACCTGTTTCGACATCAACAAAATTGATAATAATTTGGTATAATTCTGCACCAATTGGCATATCTGTGTAATCTAATAAAATAGAATGTTCATCTAACACAAATTCACCGACTTCCCATAGCGTTGTGCGATAGTAACCATCTTCTGATGGGGCAACAGGTGTTTGAAATGTACGATAAACTTGCTCATCATCTATATTATATATTTCTAACTGCACATAATAGTCGGCTTCAAGTGGATTGATAACTTCCCACAAGTATTGAATCCCAACACGGTTTCCGAGTAGTTGCCGATTGTTTAATATGTCGCCTGTATAACGAATGGCATCACCAAAAATTACTTCATCTTCAATTGCATTGACAACACTATTATCGTAACGCGCATCAAGTGTGAGTTCATACAATTCGTATTCAAAAGTGCCATCTTCAAAATCTAAAACTTTTTTGAAGAGATTACTGCGTCCTAGGCTAGCAACAATGCGATTATCCAGTGGCATGATGCCACTATCGCGCTCATAACGCCAACGCGGTTGCGTCCCATAGATGAAATGTGTTGCACCTGCAAGTTCCTCATAGGTTGTTGGGATTGTATCGCTGATAATCGTTGCATCAGGTAAGAAAAATCGTAAGCGTTGCTCTCCGGGTGCGACAACTACAGGCGGAATACCATAAGTTGCTTGATACCCCCATAATTGTTCTGCAACTAATGATACCCCCGGATTTTGTGTTTGTGTTCGGATGAAATCATTCGGATAACGATCTACCCATAAATAATCAGATGTACCTGCAATGCCCACAATTGGAAGGCGAATTGCCTGTACACTTAATACGATCAATAATAATGACCAAGCAATCTTAGGTAACAATTTCCACTGGGATACCCTATCTGCTGATAGCCAATGAGCAGCAATGACCGCAATCGGCAAAATCATAAAAGGGACAATCGCAAATGACAAACGCGCATGATAACTATATGACCAAAACCATGTCATAAAGTAGGGCAAAATTAGCAAATATGACCAAGTAATGGTTTGTAACTCGGTATGAGAGGTTCGCCATTGATGCCGTAATGCCCATATAATCAGACTAAACCCAACGATAATTGCGATTGCTTCCCATAGGCTAATATAACTCGCAGGTGCATTACGACGCGCTTCATCAATGAGAGGGCTACTAGGCATTGCACCACCCACGAGTAAAACGACACCTATCAGAATCAGCCAACTATATTGCAGCTTACGTGTGCTTGCTAGATACGCAATCATGAGTAGTAATGCCAAAATTGGAAAACTGAGCAGATCACCGCTACGGGTTGCTAATGTTAGCCAACTTGGGTGCGGGAAAACCAAAGCAGGTAAACCTAATGCCAAATTGCGTATATACCAAATAGCACCGAGAGGTATACATGCCAAGCCTGTAATCAGGGCAACTTCAAAATGGGGCAACCATCGCTTAAGATTGAATCGAGCAAGCACAAATGCAGCAACGACTAATAACATCACGCCCCATATGAAAGCACCGCCTGTCGGTTTTGTCCACATTGCAATCCCAAAGCATAACCCTGCAATCAAAGCATAGCGACGGCGCAAGCCTTGCTCAGGTGCTTGCCATGCTACCAAGAAAAAGGTCATGGTTAAGGTCAGTAAAAAAGTGAGTGGAATTTCCAAGTCACCCACATGCGCCCATAAGGCAACATGCGGATACAATGTCCAGATGGCAGCAGCAATGATACCTACGCGCCGTGTAAATAAGCGAGACCCCATCACATAGCTTGCTAAAATGCTCCCGATATGCAAAAAGGGGATAATGGCACGCGCTGCATGGTCATCAAATCCATCACTCAATAATTGTAAAAATGTATATTGTAAGGGGATAAATTGCGGATAATAGCCAATATCTTGAGGAATGTATCCTAATAATTGATATAAACGCCCTTCGTAGCCATAAACCCATAAGGCATCATACGCAGTAAATGACCAATATGAGGTCACAAGCCAGCGTATAAAGACGGCAATGATAATCAGTGCAATTAAGAGACGTTCATCAAATGCGAGTGGTACATGCTCTAATGTTATTGACGTGCCATTTTTCAATTTACGCCATAATAAACTATATCCTATCATAGCAAGAATGACTGTTCCGCCTAAGACAACATCAAAGCGTAGATAAGCCTGTTCTTGAGTGCCACCAATTGTGCCTAAGATCAGCATCCATGCGGTGAGTAAAGCAGGTCCAAAGGCAAATGCCAAGGCGATTACATCGAAGCGTCGTCCCCAATCTGATCGTGGTAATGCAAGCAGTGCATAGGGGATGCCTAATGCAAAATATACCCATATGACCAGTGGATAAACAGCAAGTGTTTGTTGTAACCAATAGAGTGACATAAGCCTCACTTCATGTTATTCAATATCTGCTTGACGTGTTTTAGGATTCATGCGCTTGCGTTGAGGTGATGTTGCTATTTTTTACGATTGTTACGCTGTAGACGATACCTAATGCGGATAGTAGACCAATCACAGGGTAAATTGGAATATAATAACGTTGCCATTCAAGCGGGGTTAAACCAAGTGTGAGCGCAACCATCGCTATTAACCATGCCGTCATGATCCATTTTGTAGATGATTCAATATGAGATGATAGCCATAAATTTATTGCACCGATAATCGTCAAGACAGCTAATAATAGACCACCTAACCATGACCCACCAATACTAATCCCAGAAAATGGAGATGCTTGATATTGAGCAATTATATCTGTTTGATTGCTGATAAACCCATCTAAATCGCTTTCAGCATACATCGGTGTCACGATAAAACTCTGATTTGCAAACCCCTGTACTTGTTCAAGTCGTGAACCATACCCACCGAAAAAACCAACTTGACTACTCAATAAATCACCCCGTAAATCGAGTGTCGCACGCATTGCTCCTAATGGATCACTCCACCAAGCAGGATTCAGCACAAAAAAGACAATTAAGGAAACCACTCCTGCACCAATCAGTCGTAATATTGGCTGAAAGCGATCTTTTTCTTTAAGTAGTAAATAGATGCTACAACTGATAAATATTGCTGCAATTGTGACAATAGCCGTATGCTTGCTAGCGACTGCTAAACCACTGACGATGCCTAATATGATGTACCACCACCATGAGCGATGTTTGAGTAGCTGCAAAGCGATTAATAATGCCAATAAGGTGAAAGCAAGCATACTGCCTTCCATCATCGCACGCCGACCATTCATCAAAATTGCAGGATTCAGCACATAATATGCGCTTGCAATCATGGCAACAGCGCGCCCTGCGATGATATGACCAATCCCAAAGAGAGCGAGTGCTGATACAGCCAGTAGTCCTGCGGAGACAAGCCGAGTGCGATAAAGTAGTGCATCAGGGGGAACATGCCCGTTATCGAAATTCCAATCCCAACCTAAACCCCATGCCCACTGTTGATTAATATCATCAATGGCATAGCCACTAAAATAAGCTATCGCACCATATAAATATTTGGGTAATGTGCCATTAATCAGCCTTAATTGTTGTTCTGTTGCCGCTTCACCAGTGAGTGCCTCCCAATCTTGGAAACCAATCTGTGACGTATTGCCTTGTAGATGATAATAAAAATCACGACCCATAAAAATAAGCGTCGGCTCATCACCATGTAGTGGCACAAGCCGTATCCCCATTAAAACAAAGATGCTTAATGCCATACACCATAGACTATCAACTATCAGACCGCGCTTCATAAAGCCTCAGTTTAATCCTAAGCGATCTTTAACTGCGAATGTTAGAACATCACGCACATAGCGCCAATAAACCATTTTGCTATAGCCATTCACACGCGGGTGCATGGTCATCCGCACTTCGGTTGCTTTTGCACCATTTTCGAGCATCCGCACAAGGAAAACAGGCACAGCAATAAAGGATTGTGGTTCCCACCAAGGTACATCATCTTCTTTCAATTCCAAAAATGTTGCTTTACGAATCGCACGGAATGAAGTCGTAATTTCAGTGATATTTCTAAGCCCAAGTGCAAGCCGTAGCACCCCATTTGCACCCACACTCAAAACCCGCCGGAAGGCAGGCATATTATTTTGGCTATCTGGCAAAAAACGTGAGCCAACCACAACATCGTAGCCTTCAGCAATTGGAGCTAATAAAATGGGTAAGTCATCAGGATTATGCTGAAAATCTGAATCCATCTCAACCAATACATCCGCATCAAGTTCATCAATCGCATATTTAAAACCAAGATAGAGGGCTGCACCAATACCACGCCGATTCACATCAATGAAGTGGATATGCTCATGTTCTGCTGCCAATGCTTCGCCAATCTCGATTGTGCCATCTTTTGAATGACCATCAGAAATCAAGATGACCAATTCAAAATTGTCAATCTTATTTTGTTGTTTAGAAATAGCGTGGGTGAGCGCGACAATATTATCTTTCTCATCATAGGTCGGTAGTACAATCACTACGCGTCCGAGAGGATATTGTGTTTGAGATGGTGCTTCAGTATTCATTGGCATTATCATTTCGTGTAATGGGTTTATGTTGTTTAGCTTGCTATAAAAAGGATTGATACAAAAGACGCAAAGCGAAATTTCAATTAAGAAGCAATCCACGCTATATAGATCATAGAGACTAATAATTGTAAAGCAAGCATATTATTTATAGTTAGCTACAACAACAATCTATTGAGGCAAGTATCCTAACGTAGCACTGCATTTTTGGGAATAGGGGAAATATATCGCAGCGTAGGGCATGATGTTGATCCTATCATGCCCCTATTGATGAACGGCTATGCTTCGTCTTCGACAATGTTGATGAGTAAATTGCCTTTTTCGACAGATTGACCTGCTGCTGCATTGACGGTTTGAACAACGCCATCACGCGGTGCTTTAAGCTCGTTTTGCATCTTCATTGATTCTAAGATGACAACCGTATCACCTTGTGTCACTTTATCACCTACACTAACGAGAACATCTACAATGAGACCGGGCATCGGTGAATTAACTTCACCTGAACCTGCGGTTAAGCCACCTTTGCGTTGTGCCATTAATAAAGCGCGTTGATCGAGCACCATAGCTTCATATAAGCGCCCGTTAAGCAGTAATTCATATGCACCGCGTTCTTCTTCGATAGCAATTTCATAAGATTTGGAGTTCTGAATCATTGAATACAGCGATTCTTGTAGACTCAAAAAATCAACATCATAGGTTTTACCATTAACGGTGACTGCGCCATCTTTGAGGATTTCAACCTCAAATTGTGTGTTATTGACGATGGTTGTATATTTCATCGATGAATCCTCTCGTAGCGTCCAACCCACTTCCAGTTACTAGTATCACGTTCCGCAGGTGCAATGACTTGTGCGGCTTTTTGGCGTTCACTGTGGGCGTGTAATGTCGCTGCAATTGCAATCGTTTCTAATTCATCATCTGTAGGGGCTGATTCGTAAGTTGTCATGCTAAAGCGTTCTTCTACAAAGCGCGTATCATAACGCCCTGCATGGAAACTTACACTGTTGAATAAGTTGATATGGAATGGGATATTATGACGCACCCCCATAATCACATATTCAGATAATGCCCGCCGCATACGTACAATCGCCTGTTGACGATTTTCACCGTAAGAAATCAGCTTTGCAATCATGCTATCGTAGTAGGGTGTAATTTCCGAACCCGGGAAAACACCACTATCAACACGCACACCAGGACCTTTTGGTGTGATCGATGATGTGACTGTCCCTGTTGATGGGATGAAATTGTTATACGGGTCTTCCGCATTAATACGACATTCGATTGCCCAGCCTTTCGGATCAAGGATACTTTCAGTTGGGGTCATGTGCCGTCCACGTGCAATACGGATTTGCTCTTTGACCAGATCAATCCCTGTGACCATTTCGGTTACTGGATGCTCAACCTGTAGGCGGGTATTCATCTCTAAAAAGTAGTAATCGCCATTGTGGTCAACCATACATTCGATTGTGCCTGCATTGACATAATTAACGGCTTGCGCTGCCATGATTGCCATATTACCCATTTTTTCGCGCAGGTCGCGTGTCATATGGGAGGATGGACTCGGTGCTTCTTCAACTAATTTCTGGTTACGACGTTGGATACTGCATTCACGCTCACCGAGATGAACGGTATTGCCATGATGATCGGCTAAAATCTGAAATTCGATATGACGACCCCCAACAATCAGTTTTTCGACATACACATCGCCATTACCGAAGGAGCTTTCAGCTTCTGCACGAGCAAGGCGTAGCGCTTCAGGGAAAGATGCTTTATCAAAAACAGGACGCATCCCTTTACCGCCACCACCAGCAACAGCTTTCACCATCACAGGGAAACCGATTTCCATTGCAGCCGCGATTAGGTCGTCATCGCGTAAGCCTGCATCTGTACCCGGAATCAATGGAATGCCATATTCTTTGACCGCACGGCGTGCTGATTCTTTATCGCCCATTACACGAATAGCATGGGCAGATGGACCGATAAAGATAATACCTTCATCTTCACACATGCCAGCAAATTCAGCGTTTTCTGCTAAAAACCCATAACCGGGATGGATTGCATCTGCGCCTGTTTTCTTGGCAGCATCAATGATCTTATCCATTCGTAAATAACTATCGCGTGGAGCAGGTGCGCCGATATTAACTGCTTCATCTGCGTAGCGCACATGCAACGACTGCCGATCAGCATCGCTATAGACCGCGACTGTTGCTAACCCTAAATCACGACATCCTCGCAAAACACGGACAGCAATTTCGCCTCGATTCGCAATCAAAACTTTTTGAATATTCTTACCTAATGATTCTGTAGACATAAATTGCTCTCCTTACAGTGGGATATTGCCATGTTTTTTAGGCGGATTATCGTCACGTTTATTTTGGAATACTTGCAACGCATTAATCAGACGTGCGCGTGTTTCGCTCGGTTCAATGACATCATCCACATACCCGCGTGATGCTGCAATATAGGGATGTGCGAAACGTTCACGATAGGCTGCTGCTAATTCTGCTTTCTTGGCAACAGGGTCTTCTGCTTCCGCTAATTCACGCCGATTGATAATTTCTACAGCCCCTTCAGGACCCATTACAGCAATTTCTGCGGTAGGCCATGCGAGATACAAATCACCGCGTGTATGTTTACTACTCATGACGCAATACGCACCGCCGTATGCTTTACGAGTCGTCACTGTGAGCTTTGGCACGGTTGCTTCACAATACGCAAAGAGTAATTTTGCACCACTACGGATAATCCCTGCATGCTCTTGATCGCGCCCCGGTAAATACCCCGGAACATCAACAAACGTTATCAATGGAATATTGAAGGCATCACAAGTACGAATAAAACGGGCTGCCTTTTCGCTAGCATTAATATCAAGCACCCCTGCGAGTACCATGGGTTGGTTGGCTACAATACCAACCGCTTGACCGCCTAAACGTGCATAGCCAACAACGATATTTGCTGCATAATCTTCATGCACTTCAAAAAAGTGACCATCATCAACAACAATATCAATCACATCTTTCATGTTGTAAGGTTTATTCGGATTATCTGGAATAATGTTATTGAGTTTTTCATCTTCGCGCACAGGATCATCATTGGTTGCGAGGTAGGGCGGATCTTCCATATTGTTTTGTGGTAGATAGCTCAATAATTCTCGTACCATCATTAATGCTTGTGTTTCATCATCGGCGGTCATGTGGGCAACGCCACTCTTGGTCGAATGTACAGATGCGCCACCGAGTTCTTCAAAGGTGACATCTTCGTTCAGCACTTGTTTGACAACATTAGGACCTGTGATGAACATATAGCTAGTTTCTTTAACCATGATGACGTAATCGGTCAATGCAGGGCTATAAACCGCACCCCCAGCACATGGACCCATGATGACGCTAATTTGTGGCACAACACCACTCGCCATCGTATTCCGTAAGAAAATATCTGCAAAACCAGCGAGGCTTTCGACACCTTCTTGAATCCGTGCGCCACCACTATCATTTAAGCCAATGATTGGAGCGCCTGTTTTCATTGCCATTTCCATAATTTTGATAATTTTTGCAGCGTGGACTTCACTCAAACTACCACCAAAGGTTGTAAAATCTTGGGAATAGACATAGACCAAACGTCCATCAATTGTCCCCCAACCTGTCACCACACTATCGCCAAGTGGGCGATTTTTCTCCATACCAAAATTAGTAGAACGATGTTGTACAAACGCATCAACTTCACGGAAGCTAGCGGGATCAAGCAAGATTTCAAGGCGCTCATACGCTGTCCCACGTCCTTGTTCATGCTGGCGGTTAATACGGTCTTCACCACCTAATTCTTGGCGTTCAGCGCGTTTATCACGCAGTTCTTCAAGTCTCGGATTTGATACCATTCTGAAAAACCTCTCTATTTATGAGTGCTATTTTGTCGTTGTTGCAGCAATCGGGCAACCATTAGCACAGTTAATATCATCAGTGTTATCACAACCAAAAAGCCCAAGCGGTTGCGATTATAATCTGCTTGTACAAACATTGCTGCTTGTAACAAACGCGATATAGCAAAACCTATCAATAGATAGGCTGTATATGTTTGCGCGTGCTTATACTTGCTCCATAAGCGCCAAACAACCATACCGCAAATAATCACCCAACTGAATGCCATCATTGCTTGTAGGATAGGTGATAGAGCAAGTGAATTTATCATTGCTCCATTATCTATTAACACACGATACGCAAATAAGATTTGATATACACCTAAAATGATGACGATTGCCATCAACCAAACAGAGCGTCTGGTCGTGTTGGATGATTGCTGTTGCATAAATAATCCGATGAATTTCAATAAAATTATTAGCTTTGTTTTAACACTTCCTATCGATTTCCGCTATGGATAAGTCTTAAAACGTCTTTAACCACTGATCCCAAAACGATTGAGCAATGCCGATAAAGCCGTATTATACGCCAGTGGATTTTCCTCAGTAACACGGATTGTATGCGTATCAGCAACCAATTCACGAATGGTTTCAGGTAGTTTTGTCCAATCTGCAGCACGAAAACTAAAGCCACGATGCCAAATTGGAACAATGACTGTACCTGCTGCCATTGCCCATTCAATTTCTTGTAAAGTTACTGTTGATTGCAAGGTCGTTGGAGCGATTAATAGCACCAGATAATCTGCATTTTGGATGGATTGCTTTAGCTGATTGCGCCAATCCCCACCTGCTTCTAATTGCATATCCACAAAGGGATTCAAGCCAGCATGACGCAATACATGCGCCACTAAGAGCGCAAAACTACTACTTTCACTGCGCTTGTAACTGATAAAAATATTGGATGCGTCACTGGTTGATAATAAGGCAAAGGCAGCTTTTGTAATAGTGTAAACCTCTTCGTACCGTTGCGGATTATCAAATAGCAAATAATCATTCTGTACCAATAGCTCATACGCGGGTGCATTTTCAAGTGCGCCCCAACGTGCCACAATATACTGATAAATTACCTGTGCTTGAGGCGTATTCTCACGCCGACCATCAAAACTTACAGCGAAGGCATTGAATGTAGTTGACCACAAACCATGCGATGCACCTTCTGCTAATTCACGCGCAAATGTTTCAATCCGTGCCATCGGATTACGCGGTAAATCACGCTTCTTGACTTGTTCCACAAATTCTTCAATTCTCATGATTCTTCATCCTCTCTAGTAAATGCTGATTGCTATCCTCATAGGCGAAAAACCCTAAATAGCTCTTGATACTGCCGATGCTTGCAATACTATTAATTGAGCCTGAGCTAGCAATGCTCAAAATACTGCCTGTACTCGCAATCGAGAGGATTGAACCAGCGCAAGCAATACTCAGAATACTGCCTACGCTGGCAATGCTCAGGATACTGCCTGCGCTATTAATCGACAAAATGCTATTCTTGCTATTGATCGACAAAAGATTACCATTTTTATCTCGAAATTTGTCAAACATTAGACCATCACCTGTGGGCGATACTCCCCAAAAACAGTCCGTAAACTATGGCAGACTTCGCCTAAGGTGACATCATTATCAACACATTCAATCATCAGTGGCATCAAATTGGTATCGCCTTTTGCTGCTGCTTCGAGTTGTTGCCGTAATGAACTGACTTTTTCATTATCACGGTTATCGCGCAATGTTTTTAAGCGCTCGTGGGCTGCTTGCTCAATTGCAGGGTCAACACGCAATAAATCAGGCTGAACGTCACTATCATTAATGAAATCATTGACCCCTACAATCACTTCCTCATTTTTCTCAACTGCCCGTTGATAGTGATAAGCAGCATCTTGAATTTCGGTATTGATAAAACCTGTTTCAATCGCTGCTAATGCGCCTCCGAGATCATCAATTTTAGTGATATAGGCTTGAGCGCGATCCGCAATTTCATTAGTGAGGGCTTCAATATAGTAACTCCCTGCCAATGGATCGACAGTATCAGCAACCCCTGTTTCATGCGCGATAATTTGCTGTGTCCGTAAGGCAATCTGGACAGCTTTTTCAGTGGGTAGGGCAAGGGCTTCATCCATACTATTGGTATGCAAAGATTGTGTGCCTCCTAAAACAGAAGCCATGGCTTGCAAGGCAACACGCACAATATTATTTTCAGCTTGTTGGGCAGTGAGGGTGCTTCCACCTGTTTGTGTGTGAAAGCGTAATTGGAGGCTTTTAGTCTTTTTCGCGCCGAAGCGTTCTTTCATGATGATTGCCCATAAACGGCGTGCTGCTCGGAATTTGGCGACTTCTTCTAAGAAATTATTGTGTGCATTGAAGAAAAATGAGAGTTGCGGTGCAAAATTATCAACATCTAAGCCAGCTTTTAAGGCAGCATCTACATAAGCAATACCATTTGCGAGGGTAAAAGCCACTTCTTGAACAGCCGTGCTACCTGCTTCTCGAATATGATACCCGCTAATGCTAATCGTATTCCAGCTTGGCACATGGGTTTCGCAATAAGCAAATAAATCTGTGATGAGGCGCATTGAAGGTTTCGGTGGATAGATATACGTTCCGCGTGCAATATATTCTTTCAGAATATCGTTCTGGACAGTGCCACGTAAGTGTTTTTCCTCGACCCCTTGGCGTTTACCAACCACAATATACATCGCCAATAATACCGTTGCAGGGGCATTGATCGTCATACTAGTTGAGACTTTATCGAGTGGAATTTGGTCAAAGAGTGTCGCCATATCGTGAATGCTACTAATACTCACACCGACTTTACCGACCTCGCCACCTGCCATGGGGTCATCCGCATCGTAGCCAATTTGAGTGGGTAGATCAAATGCTACCGATAAACCACTTTGCCCTTGATCGAGCAAAAAACGATAACGCTCATTTGATTCTTCGGCTGTACCGAAACCAGCATACTGACGCATCGTCCAAAAACGGCTACGGTACATCGTCGGTTGAACACCGCGTGTGAATGGATACTCACCGGGGAAACCGAGTATATCGTAAGGGTTTTGATTGTCTTCAGGGGTATAGAGACGCTTTACTTCAATATCAGAGGAGGTTGTAAACGACTCTTTGCGTTCGGGAAAGCGTTTGATGGTTTTATCAACAAGAGTTTGTTCCCATTGGTTGAATTTATCAATTAGACTCATAGGGCAACCTTAGCTTGATTAATTGGTCAGGATGATACCCAATAATAGCGTGCTTCTATGAGTCTTGCCTATGAAAAGTTAGACCGATTAACGGATAATGATGCTCCCCGGCGCAATAAAGGCACTTTCAGGTACATCAATATCTGCAAAATTATCAAATGTAAGATCACGGAAGGTGAGTTCTAAATGATGTTTAACATAATCAAACAATTTTGAATAACTGTCTTCACGGCGTTGTACGTCCGTTAAGCCTAATTCTTTTAGAACGGTTTCAATATCTGCTGAATTACCTTCGATTTCAATGAAATTCCCATAAGGTAATTCATCGAGCATAATATGTGTACCATGCCATGCATAGGTTGTACGATATTTTTCATAAGTCATCGCAGATGTGTAACCAAATTTATTGAGGATTTTTTGCATCGTATCAAAATCACTTACTTCAACTTCGAGTTCTTCTCGTGTGATGATGCCACGTTCAATACTACCCGGTTCTTTATAGGTTAATTTAACGCTCTCATCTTGACGCAAACGAATCACTGTACCGCGTTTGGTCAGCGATTTATCATCTAAGTCATAGCGCGTATTTTGTTCATAAATTCGATCATGAATAAGGTCAGCATATTGGCGTAATTGTGCTTCAAGCTGCCCTAAATCTGGGTAGTATAGCTTCACTTCCGTTTCTAACTGTGTCATCATCTATATCAATCCTTTTTAATTATTGTTTAGTGTATAAAAACTTTAAATATCGGCGTAAAGACATACGTAAAAATGATAATTTTTAAGATGGATTGATGAATGATTGGTGTCTAATTATTATTATGACCTTTTATTACAAATAACATAACGACAATACCATCATAATCGAATCGCAATTTAATCATGAATAGTACTATGGTCTATATACCATTAAATAGGTCAATGAGCTTAGATGCTGATATGTCTAAAGACTTAAATCAAGGACGACTTTTCCGAATGTATCAAATTGTTCGAGAGTATCTTGCGCGAGTCGGGCATCATTTAATGAGAATATGTTTCCTATAACAGCTTGTAATTTACCAGCGAATAGTAAGTTCATCACTGTTTCATAGTCTTTATGCTCGCCCATTGTGCTGCCTATGATGGCAATATGATAATAGAATAATTGCGCCAGATTGATGGTAGCATCGTAGCCTGTTGTGCCTCCTACAACCAAGATACGTCCCCCTGCACGCACTGAACGCATACTC
>JBAUIA010000182.1:0-2756 GCA_049680565.1 Phototrophicaceae bacterium | reverse complement strand
ATATGATATGAATATGTGTGGTTGCATAATTCTGCCTCTTTTTATTAACGAGTTTTATATGTTCTATAATAGAACATATCAGTTAATAAGAATATAGAACTAAAGCATTCAACTGATTTCGATACAGAGAACTGAGTTTGATTATTCTTTTACTAATACGTCATAAAAAGGAAAGTAAACTATGAGCGAACTTGATGGAAGTTTTGTACTGATGTTGCTTATCTTCATAGCATTAATTTTTGTTCTATGGGAAAAAGACCAGCATCAAGACGAAAACAAAAAGAACTCAGAGGATGATTGATACGTTTCGTGTACACTAATTTATCTGAAACATAAAAGGCGCAAATATGTGCCTTTTTCAATAAACTACCAGTCGATTGTCTGCTACAACTAAAAAATCGTGTTCAAGATTTTTTCGCTAGCAGCATCGGTGACGATGGTCACTTTATCCCCTGCTTTGAGTTGCGTGTCGCCATGTGGAATCCGTAACTTACCTTTTCGTAAAATCGACGCAATCAGCGCTTCATGCGGTAAATTAAGCGCTTGAATTTGCTGGTTACAGACGCTTGATTCTGTGCGTACTGTATATTCGATAACATGCGCTCCCGTTAGGGTATTGAGTCGAATTTGCTCGGCGTAATGTTGGTCATAAAATTTGCGTGTGATGGCTTTGTTATATGCCGTCATCACATCTTGCCGACGTAGCAAACCAACAACATGCCCATCTTCATCAATGACAGGTAAGCGCCCAATATCAAGTGAACCCATTCGTTGAATCACGCGCCATAAGACATCATCAGGATGTGTTGTAACCACATCTTGGCTACAAATATCAATGACCGTAAGCGTATTAATTTTATCAGCTAAAGTATCGTCATCTTTGATACGATCATAGGCTTTTTGTAAATCACCCAGTGTCACCAATCCGACTAAGTGCTGATGTGTATCAATCACACATAAGGCACGCGCATTTTGTTGATGAAAAGCACTCCGTAAATTTGCTAAATTACAATGCATATCCACAATGGGAGCAGGTGTCCGCATGGTTTCTCTGACGAGCATCCCCTGCATCACATCAATATCTCGCCCTTGATGCAAATGCAATCCATTCTTGATTAATGTCCACATATAAATGCCAGCAGGACCAATCTGGTCGACAATGATCGTACAAACAATCGCCGTCAGCATAATCGGTAAAATGAGGGTGTAATCATCCGTGAGTTCAAAGACCAATAGAATGGCGGTTAATGGCGCACGCACAACACCTGCAAGCATCCCAGCCATCCCTGCAATCGCATAACTAGGCGGATTACCGACTTCGATACTTGGAATAAACGCATTGAGTATATGCCCATAAGCACTGCCTAATGCAATGCCGATAAACAAGGTAGGTGCAAAAACACCGCCCACAAATCCGCCACCTTGGCTAATAGCAGTCATGAGTAATTTGAGGAAAGCAAGCCCAATTAAGATTATTGCTGTTTCTTCAATGTGACCGGTCAACGCAGCATGCATGAATGCTTCACCTGTGCCGAGGATTTGTGGCGCGAATAGACCCACAACGCCAATCAATGCTCCGACCAAGGTTGTTTTTAAGGGTTTCCAAATCGTGATCTGATGATGCCAAACATCGGCTTGCCAATGAAAAAAGCGAATCGTGAGATGGGACATAAATGCCAATAAGACACCCAGTAAAGCAAAAAAAGGCAATTGTAGTGGATTTCCTAAGACATAGTCCAAATCACCAAAAATAGGATTTGCCCCAATGATCCCTTGGGTAAAGGCAGATGAAATTACCGCCGAAAGTACGACTACGCCAAAAGAAGTGGTTCTAACTTCACCCATAATTACTTCCATAGCGAAGAAGACTCCCGCAATCGGCGCATTGAATGCGGATGCAATTGCGCTAGCTGCCCCTGCTGCAACAATCAGCTTGACTTTTTCTTCTGGTAAGCGTAATTTATCGCCCAAAAATGAGCCTAAATTTGCTCCAATTTGTACGCTTGGATCTTCAGGTCCTACCGATGCACCTGCACCTAATGAAATCATTGCAGCGAGTGTCTTGAGTGGTATTTGCCGATACCGTAAGCGCCCACCTGATATCGCAACAGCTTCCATGATACCTGTAACACCGTGATATTTTTCCTCAACAACAAGGTAGTGCATGATGAGACCCACAATGAATCCAGCCAATGCCAATGCAAGTATGAGGCTCAAACGAGGATCAATGCCAATTGTCGTTAAAGCCTGCCCGAAAATACCTTCAGCACCCAGCCACTTACGGAATATAAAGTGAGCAACCTCAATGCCTTGTCGGAATATCATGACAAAACCTGCTGTACCTAATCCAAGCATTACTGCCAGAATAATAAATCGAGTTTCTTCTGCGGAATGCCAATATTTACGCCATTGTGTCATTGTGTTCCTTGTATATAGTTTCCACAAATATTGTCTCTATTACATCCATCCTAAACCTAAACAGTAGTTGCAGATGTATTGAGCATTATAGGACGATCTATATCAAATCATAGGATGTATAAAAATGAAATAATCTGAAATAATCGTGTCGATGAAACTATGTAAATAGCAGAATGATGTTATACTCATTTTGTGTGAAAACCCTAGTAACGCATCTTGAAGGGAACGCTTAAAGCTGAATTTGCCACCGAAATTTTTGAGGATCATTCACAGGCACGATCTGAAATCTTTGCATATGTTGTGGGCTTTTATAATCAGCGGCGATTACATTCCTCACT
>JBAUIA010000181.1:0-13088 GCA_049680565.1 Phototrophicaceae bacterium | reverse complement strand
ATTATTTATCTTTGACAACTTGCGGATGTTGCACGGACGGACGGCGTTATTGGCAAATCTTGATTCAGACCGCCACTTCAAACGGATTTATGGCGAAATCAAAGTGCCACAAACAGCCTAACAACTACATAACTGGGATGCTTGCTTAAGCATCCCAGTTTGGAATTTATTGAGAAAATCGTTTTTCAGATCGGGCTTTGGCTTTAGCAGCTTCACTATCTCGATTTTTAGGCGATGCTGCCGTTTCGAGATTGTCAAACAAGGTTGCAACGATGTGTGAAATATCCTCGACTGCTTGGTTAAATGCTGCGTCATTAACTTGTGATGGTTGACGAAAACCTGAAACTTTGCGTACAAATTGTAAGGCAGCAGCGCGGATTTCTTCATCGCTGGCTGCTGGCTCAAAGTTATAGAGTTGCTTGATATTACGGCACATCATTAACTCCCCTGCTCAATAGACGATTGATTGCCAAACGCTGGCGCGAACTCACGTAAAAATTCATAGATAATAGCGCTGTAGGCTGCTTTATCATCATAATAAGATTGTGTGTGTGCTGATCCCCAATCTGTAAAAACGAGGCGCGTCGTTGCAGGATTAGCAGCATCATAAATTGCTTGGCTGTTTGCTGGATTAATGAGTTCATCAGACTGTGAGTGAATTAATAAAATCGGAACTGTCACATCGCTAATCGCCTCAACAGGCGACACATCATCAATAGTGAAGCCCACCCGTTGTTCAATCATGAAAAATGCGCCCGGCAACATCACACGAATACCTTCTCCAAATTGTGCGACGGCTTGTTCATTCAAAATGCTTGACATACTGGCATAAGAGGAATCAGCAATAACCCATGCCACATCTGATTGTTGTGGTAGCATCTGTAAAGCAGTAGCTGCCCCATAAGATTCTGCCCAAATACCGATGCTTGAAGTGGGCAATTCAGTATATTCACCGAACCACGTCAGCACATTTTCGAGATCATCTTTTTCAGTGTAGCCATAAGTCAAAAAGACATCATTATTACGAGGTGCAAAATCATAACTCATGACATCACATCCTAATTCCCAAAAGAGCGTGCCATATTGACGCACCAACGCCCGTTCGCCACCTAAACCATGCACAATCATCACAGCACAATCATTATCAGCAGGGTTATCATATACATCAGCAATGAGGATATTATTCCCACTGATAATCTCTACCGTTTCGCTTACTGGCACATCCCATTCAGGGGCGTAAATTGCTGCCCATTCGGCATCACGGGCTTCTTCTTGTGGACGATAATCAATCACAATCGACGCGAAGAACCAACTTAATCCTAAATATAGAACGATCACAAGTGTGATAAAAAATAACAAGAAGCGACGCATTGTATCTCCTTTAAGTCCTGTAGATAAACAAACCATTAATACTCATAATATTACTGTATCAATTAGATTTCGTAATATATAATCCAATAATGCAATATTTAGCAGTCCTAACAACTAACGATTACTCGGTGTAAACATTCACATGACAAATTTATGGGCAAGGCTTTGGGAACATCAGATTTTGCCTATCATCAATACAATTTTATCATTTATATTGCGTATGGATATTGAGCAACTCATCAACCTTGCGACATTCAAGGATTTGGAGCAATCACCGCAAGAACAATACCGTACCAATGTAATTATCGGTATTAGCATCGCAACAGCTATTTTATCGAGCATTTTAATTCTGTTCGGTAGCATCGGTATTCTATTTAATGTATTCGATAATATCCCAAGCCGTATCATTACATTATTTGCAATCCCGATAAGTTACTTATTGGTTATCATTACTGCCTTGCGTTTCCCTTGGCAAGATAAAATCAAACGCTTAACACAGTTAATCATTAGCAGCAGCTTCATTGCAATTGCCATTGCTACATTTTTTTCTGGCGGGCTTTTTGGTACACCTATTTTTGGCTTAATTGTTGTTTTTATTACAGCTACTATGTTGATGACCTATCGCTCAGTTGTGATGCTGTATGGATTAATGATTATCTATCTTTTTATCTTACTCTTTGCTGAAATCACACAAATGCTACCCTCTGCCCCTGCTAAAGATTTACCAGTTCAGATGATTGCCCTGATTGCAGCCTTTACAATTTCCTTTTTGCTAATTACATACTACAAATATGCCATCCAAGAAGCTGAACGTAAACTTGCCACGCTACAAAAAGAGATGATCCGTTTAGAAACACAATCTGAACTCACAATAGCACTCACGCATGATTTGCGAACACCCTTATCTATCTTGAAATCAACAGCGTATATTATCAAGAAAAAGCAAGAAAAAAATAAGCCAATTGATGACAATATCAAAGTGATTGATGATACCGCCAATCATATAAATATGCTGATTGAAGATTTGTTGGAATTAACATTCTTAGATGAAAAAACTGTCCTAAAAAAGAGACAGTCCATTCAAATAAACACACTGCTTCAGCAAGTCATCGACAAGCTAACAAGGCTTGCAACACTCAAACAGATTACACTGCTATATCCTTCACTTGACCAAAGAGAGTTTTGGATAGCAGGTAATACAGCACAATTATCACGCGCCTTTGAAAATATCATCGAGAATGCGATTCATTTCAATGTTGAGGGTGGCACAGTTACAATCACACTTCAGCAAATTGATCAAAATATTCACATTGCTATTGCAGATACAGGTATCGGTATTGCCCAAGAGCATCATAAGCGAATTTTTGAGCGTTTTTTCAAAGTCGATTCTGCCCGTACAATCCGCGAAAATGAAGGTACAGGCATTGGGCTAAGCCTTGCCAGCCAAATTATCCACATACATAGCGGAAAAATTACCGTAAAAAGCACCCTCAGCGAAGGCACAATGATGACGGTTATTTTACCCATCGCAACACAGGCGATCAGTGGACGACATCCGATGATTCTTAGCGAGAACTAGCCCACAGTGATAACGACTTTTCCTCGCGCCCGCCCTGTTTCCAGATAGCGAATCGCTTCACTGGTTTCTGCTAAGGGATAAGAGCGATCAATAACCGCTTGTAACTGACCCGTAGCTAGTAAGGTTTTGAGGAACGTTAAATCAGATTTATTAGGCTTGGCAGTATTCATCATCCCGATAGATTTTGAGCTAAATGCTGATGTCAGACCCCCAACGACAATAATATTGAATAAGCCCGACATTGTCGTGAAGCCTGCTATGGCAGCAACGCCATCCGCCGTCAATGTGCGCGATAAATCGGCTGTTGAAAGATTACCCACCGCATCATAAATCAAATCATATTGCTGACCCAATTGCGTAAAATCTGCTTTGGTATAATCAATCACATGATCCGCCCCAAGCGAGCGCACTAAATCCACATTACGAGTGCTGCACACCCCTGTTACTGTCGTGCCAAAATATTTCGCCAGTTGCACCGCACATGACCCAACACCGCCTGATGCACCATTAATCAGAACAGATTGCCCTGCTTGAATATTGCCAGCATCGCGTAAACCTTGTAACGCCGTAAAACCAACTTCTGGGATAGCCGCCGATTCACTGTAGCTTATATTATCGGGTTTATGTTCGAGCGTTGTTTCAGAGACGATAGCGTATTCCGCAAACGCACCAAGCCCTGTTAATTCTGTACTGCCAAAAACGGCATCCCCCACTTTAAATTGCGTCACATCTGCGCCGATTGCGACCACATCCCCTGCGACATCCGCTCCTAAGCGATTGGTTTTCTTCGGACGTTGTAAGCCAAATTCGATGCGTGCAATGATAGGCGCACCGCGCATGATATGCCAATCTAATGGGTTGGCAGCAGCAGCACGTACTTTGACAAGCACTTCATTGGCTTTAGGTACAGGTTGAGCAACCGTTTTTAGCTGCAATACATCAGGTGATCCATACTCGGTAAATACAATCGCTTGCATAAGGCATTATTCCCTCTAGGTTGAAATGATACCTATACTTACGCAAGTTATGATTGAAGGTTGCATCAGATCATCTTACAAGACCTAATTTTTATAGGTTCTAAACAAAATGAGATCGCTAACTTTGCACTTTAACAATTTTTGAATGACAAAGATAGCGATTATTTACATCAAGCATTTTGTGTCGCTTTGGCTTTCTCACGCGTGCCAAAGAACGTCCAATATGTCCATAAACCAAAGGGAATAATCACAAGCCCAGCCATAATGACGAGTAAATTAGGCAAGGTCAACGATGTATCTAAGATAGTGCCAACACTACCAGCACCAATTGCAGCACCCAAAGTATTAAATGCAAACTCTGTCGAGAATACCCGTCCACGTACATCTAATGGCACAAGTTGGAGCAATAATTGTGTGGACATCACCCAAACCACACCGCCACCCAAACCGCGCAAAAACACGCCTAATAAAACCACTGGAAAATTTGCTAAGGAGGCGATTGTCAGTAAGCCAATAATCGAGACAATATAGCCAAACATCATGGTATAGCGAATCTGTAAATCACGATCTTTCGAGAACATCCGCGCTATGATAGGACCGATTCCTGTACCAACCCCTGCCACCCCATACATGATCCCTAAGCTAATGCCACCGCCTTCACCAATCGGGAAATATTCTTCCGCAATCAGCACCTGCAACACTTCAAACGCACCAGCAATAAAGAGCGCATTCGACATTTTCTGAATCGCAATCACTAAAATATCGAGATGATGCCGTAAATAAGATAAACCATCTAAATATTGGCGCACCCCTGCCATCACAGATTTATCACTATCCCCCAAAGCAACAGGTGGTGTGTAATCAAGCTGCGATAAAATCAGTGCGCTGACAATGAAGGTAATCGCATCTAAGACAAAGGCTGGATACACGCCCCAAATCCCTGCAAAAATACCACCTAAGGCTGCCCCAAATGCGAGCATCACTGACCATGTGACACTACTAAGCGCATTGGCTGCGCCAAGTTCATCATCAGTCGTGAGATCAGGCAAAATTGAATTCCGCGCAGGAAAGAAGAAGCCTTGCCCTGCCATTTGGATAGCCGTCAGCACATAAATCAACCAGACCCATTCAGGCGAACGTATAAATAGAAAGCCGATGACGGTTATTGCACGCACAATATCAGTGATAATCAGCAAATGCTTACGATTGTAGCGATCCGCAAAAACGCCCGCTACAGGGCTGACAATGAATGGTGCAAGCATCCGTACTACAAATAAACCCCCTACCGCAGCCCCTGATTGTGTCAAGGCAGCAATCAAGGATGCAGATGCGATCAGATTAAACCAATCGCCTAATAAGCTGACTATTTGCCCTGACCATAAGATACGGAAGTTCGGATTTTGGCGTAATAATTGCAGATAGCCGACAGGCTTTGCTGGTGCAGTCACAAATAATTTTCCTTAAAAATAGTCTCGTGACTGCTATCCTACAAGATCATCCGCGAACGTGCATCAGTCCAAAGTCCAATTATGTTGTGAATACAATCTTTTTTATAAACAATGTTTGTATACGTCATATGTGGAATGATTTGGCTAAAAATATATTTTAAAGCAATTTTCACCACAAAGGCTCAAAGACACAGAGAAAATCAAGGAAAAATAGCATACTATTCGCTCGCATAAATGCAATAACGCATCGTTTGTATCATTCATATTCGCTTTTAGCTGACTAACTGACTATTATGATAACTGATGTTAGGCAATTAATTTTAAGCTACATCAGTGAGGATAAATAAAGCACTTAGCAAGATTTTTTGTACTGAGTGCTGTGTATTGAGTGCTAAGTAAGAATAAAAATTATTTTTCTCAGCACTCAGACCTGTGAACTCAGCACTTTTCATGCTCAAAACTTTACTAGAGTGGTTCGATTTGAACATCTTGCATAAGGTCAGATGATAACTACATGCTAGTTTAACCATTTCACTGATCGTCTATTTCACTTAGAGCGTTGTATATCAAATCCTACAACATACGGCATCTAGTTAATGGATTACACTATTGTATAATGATTATCTAATACCGTTATTGGCTTGGACGATCTATGTTTTTTATCATTGAGTTAATACTATTTTGGATTATTGTTTATGCGATTTTAACTGGGTTTGGGTTGAGTATTATACAGTTATTTGGATTACATATTCAAACGGAACTCGATTTATTTCTAACATTTTGGCTCGGATTTGCAGGAATTATTGGCACACTACAAATTTGGAATCTTTTTTTTCCTGTTAATCATATCATTCGTATCATCATTATTTGTTGGGCAATATTCGCCTTGCTACTTAATGCAAAAAAATTGTGGCTGATTTATCGCCGAATACCTTGGTATTTATATCTGCTCTTTTTGATCGGCATTTTTTTCACTGCTAAGGACGCTTTTGCCCATTCAGCCGGTTCAGGATTTGATACAGGACTCTATCATTTACAGATGTTGCGATGGATTGAATTTTCGGCGGTAGTCCCCGGTCTAGGCAACTTGCACGGACGTTTAGCGTTTAGCAATATGTTTGCACTGTATGGGTCTTTTTTGAGTGTGGGTCAATGGGCTATGTCTATTCATATCACAGCCTATGGGATTTTACATATCGTAACGTTTGCGACACTTACTAGTATTATCTGGCGTGATAAAAACAATTTTGCGCGGTTTATTAGTCTATTGATATTTGCAACCGTAGTATTTTCACTTTTTCGTAGACCGCATGGATTATTGACAGACCCCATTATATTTTTGTTACAAGCAATTGTTGTTTGCTTAATTATTTTCTTCATAGGTGAAAAAACATTATCAGACAATCAGAAAAAATTATATATCTTATCTTTATCTGTGCTTATCACACTAGCTGCGTTGATTAAATTATCATCTATTGTATTTTCACTAATTATCTTTATTGGTTTATGGCTATTGATGATGAAACGACATCCAATACTGACACGGCGAATGATAATCGGTGTATTTCTATTATTGACACTATTAAGCGTTCCCTTTTTAATTCGTAATGTGATTGTTTCAGGATATTTATTATATCCTGTTGTGCAAACAGGTATTGAATTTGATTGGACTATCGAACCCGTTCAAGTTATTTCTGAAGCAAATTGGGTAAGGAGTTGGGCAAGACAACCTAACACACCCCGTGAGGAAGTATTAGGCAATTGGAATTGGTTACGCGCGTGGTATGCTCTACATATACAATCTGGTTCTTTTAATTTAACACTATTACTCGTGGCAAGCAGCACCATTCTCATAGCAGCACGATATAAGCAAATTCGCCAACACATTACATCTGGCAAATTTGAGAGTGCGTATTTTCTCGTATTATTAGCACTTATTTTCTCACTAATTTACTGGTTCTTTACAGCACCTGATCCACGATTTGCAGGGATTACAATCCAAGCCTTTTCTTTTTTCATGTTATACCTCGCATTGATGACCTTCTCCAAGACTATTCAGTGGATTGTATTAATACTAGTGATAGGCTATGTGCTGATAACTGCCAGACCGCCATTTTCATTATTTTATCCTACATTTCCCCAGGAAAGGCAAATACTCTGGATGACTGAAATTGATGTATTTACAACAGAAAACGGTGGTATTGTAAATTATCCTGTTGATCCTGCTGGTCAATGCTGGGATGCGCCCTTACCCTGTACTATTAGTCCAAGATCATTTCTCGAATTCCGAGATCTTGATGATATGAAACAGGGATTTACAATACATTTACCGAATAATTAAAATTTCATCGCGTGTTCAATTGTATCTAATCATCACGACAAAAAGCCAATAGAGTTTCTATTGGCTAAGTTACAGTTCCAATTTAATCGTCTACTTCAAAATTCAAATTAAACCCATCTTCAAAAGATTGACCCGTTGGCACATCTACATTCAAAATTATTGCTAAACGCACATCTACTTGCAAAGATAACCATTCCAATGCTTGTGCTATCCATCGTTGCTGCTCATCGCGCGATGTGTTACTTGCCCATTCATAAAATTGTGGCACATCATCCAATCCTTCTGTACTGAAATACCCTAGTTTTGTGATGCAGATGGGTATCTCGGCATCCACAATACGACGATAGCGTTGCAACATGGTTGGCAAATAACGGGTGTAGTAGTCATCACGATTATCACCGTCCGTTGCGAGGGGTGGCACAGTCCCTTCCAAAAAGTTCATCCCAACACAATCCACATGTTCAAGCACCCCTAAATCCATCAGACCTTGTAAGAACACATCGTCATTGACGACTTGCTCAGGAAACATATCTTGTGCGCCTGTGGATGCAGGTGCGCCTGAAATAATGAGCGTTTGAGGGTTTGACATACGGATTATCGTTGCCGTTGCTTCTAATAATTCTGCATAAGCATCGACCCCAAAGCCATCGACTGCTTGCGGAAATGAGCGATCAATATTGCCTTGATACCAAATTTCGATAGCATCTGCCCCACCGCGTGTTACTAAGCCAGCAAAATTCGCAAAATCTCGCATGTAATCTTCCGAATAATCATTGGGCGTGCCATACAAATGTACGAGTGCTTTAAATCCATTTGCATGTGCGATATTGATACGCTCAATAATTTGAGATAGGCTATCCTCTTCATCTTCTGGCACATACATCGCATTAATCCCAACCCATTGCATTCTGGCATCTGCTAATAAATTAGCAGATGGTATGCTATCAATACTAATAGTCGTAAATGCTCCATATTCAAAATCAAAAGCATCCGATAATTCGGGCATAGGGTCAAATAAAGCAGGTGGTATATCGAGTACAATTTCAGTGGGTTCATTTTGTTGGCGTGCGAGTGCAAAATCTGTCCCATTGGTATATAAGACCACGCCCAATAAGCCTATAACTAGCACAAGGCTCGCAACCAACCCTAGATAGTTGAAGCGCGAAATCGGCTGTTGCTGCGACGATAATGCTTGCGATTTTTGCCATAACTCGCGCTTTTTTGCAGATGATAGTCTTTTTGCAGATACGATATGAGTGATCGTATCCAGATAGTGTGAATCGCTATCAGATAGTAACGGATGCTTAGGATTATGCTCGGCTAATGCATCCAAATATTGATCTGTTTTATCATGGGGTGTAGACATAATGATCTCCTTTAAGGTAATTCTTGCGCTAATTGTTTGAGTGATTGCACAATACGATGAATTTCGACACGCACTGCCCCTGCACTTTTCCCGACAATCGCCCCAACATCGGCAGCCGATAAATTGCCTGTGATACGAAGTAACAACAAATTGCGTTTGTCATCTTCGAGTTGATTCAATAAGTGATATAGGGTTTTTATTTGTTCATCATGAATAACGTGATCTAATGGTGATTTTTGTTGCCCATCAGGCAAAGTTATCAAAACATCATCAGATAAACTGACAGGATGCTTTGCGCGGAAATGATCTATCGTGATATGGTAGGCAATGCGAAACAACCAAGCACCGACATTGCCCCCTTTATAGGTATGGCAACGATCCATAGCGCGTGCAAAAATTTGACTGGTTAGGTCTTCCGCATCTTGTGCAGAATGCACTCGGTACAAACAGTAGCTATATATTCGGTCAACATAATGTTCATAAACAGGCAAAAAAGCGTTCAAGTTATTTTGGCTAGCCTGCAATGCTGCCACAATTTCTTCTTGATCCAACATAAAATGATCCTATTCGTAACGCGATACACTTTAATGACGGAGATCATCGCAAAACGTTACAGAATTATCAAAACTGATACATTTATATCTCATATATACAATAAAAAAGGCATCCGTAAGTGGATGCCTATTATGTCTAATTTTTGTGGATGTTAATTATTTAAGTGCTGGCATTTCCATCGTACTGCGGACACATTCAAATGCTTCTTGATGGGTATGCGTCACCATAATAGTCGATACATGCGGATAAATATCCGTCATGAGTTTCTGTAATTTTTTGCTGAGTACGGTATCATCACAAACAATGACAATCCGATCAATCTCCTGTGGGGCGGAGATACTATCACTGGCTGAAAACAAAGCACTTGTTGCTGATAGTTTATTGCTGCCAATGAAATCAAGCAGTAATGTGATGTCACGGTGACTGTGCGACATCAGCGTATGAGCAGATTCGAGCGCGTTATATAATTCGCTCCAGTTCCAATTATCAACGAAATTTGTGTGGATCACAGAATAACGAGCATCCATCCAATCAATGGTAACAGACATTACGTTTTCCCTTACTACTTATACTTATGCTCAGTTTAGAGACATTAAATGAATACAAGATGAGGAATAGGATGTTTTATTACAAGTCAGGATAAATGTTAGGGGTTCTATAGGTACAATGTCATGGGTCATGGCATATTTTTGGAGGCATAATGCGTTATCACTTGATAGTCCTGAGTTTGTTACTCATAACAATGACGAATATAGCACAAGAGGACACACCTTCAGTAGAGGAACGCATTGCGGAAACACTTGCATCAGGGGATGTGATTCTATCGCTCTATCAAAGTGATTTATCGGCTGTACCATTAGCCATCATCGACCTAACTCAACTTGAAGTTTTGGAGCTATCAGGTAATCAACTCAGTGAACTCCCTGATGACTTATCCCAATTGGTGAACTTGCGCGATTTATCTTTAGCAGATAATCAATTGACCCAATTCCCTGATGTTATTTTGCAATTGCCTCATCTGGAGCGCTTGACCCTCGCAGGGAATCAACTCACTGCCCTACCTGACGATCTATCGGCATTAAGTAATTTAAAAGCAATCAATCTGCGCGGTAATCCACTCGATACTTTTCCGATTGGGATAACAACCTTGCCATCGCTGACTGACCTTAATTTAACCAATACCGATTTAGAGGCAATTCCCCCTGATATACAAGCACTCACAACCCTGCAAGCACTCTTGCTTGATAACAATCAGTTGAATACCTTACCCTCACAAATGAGTGCCTTACAAAATTTGCGTGATCTTTCATTATCAAGCAATCAGTTTGATGATGTGCCACAAGTGATTGCCGCCTTAGCCAATTTGCGTTTTATTACTCTCACCGGCAACCCTTTGACCGATGTTCCAAATGAGGTCAATATGTTCAATCCGCAAGCAATTATTGAGTACGCTCAAACACCCCGTAGTTATTGGATACAAAATGCGACATTAAGTGGCATTTTTGTGCTAGGAGCGCTGTCATTGGTTATCATCTATTGGCAATGGCACAAGAATAGACGAGCAATATCTCGCATATAATGGTATTTTACAGCTTATCAAATGATTATAAGTCGTATTATTTAATTTAAAGGATACATAATGAGCAATTACAAGCCAACACCCGATAACAAATTTACTTTCGGCTTATGGACAGTCGGTAATCCGGGGCGTGATCCCTTTGGTGAGCCGACACGTAAGACCATTTCGCCTGTTGAAATTGTCCACATGCTAGCGGAGGTCGGCGCATGGGGGGTAAACTTCCATGATAATGATCTAATTCCGATTGATGCGACAGCATCCGAACGTGACCAAATAGTCAAGGACTTTAAACAAGCCTTAGACGAGACAGGTATCGTTGTGCCAATGGCAACCACCAATTTATTTTCACATCCTGTGTTTAAAGATGGTGCATTCACCAGCAACGATCCAAAAGTACGCGCTTATGCCTTGCAAAAAACCATGAACGCCATTGATCTTGGGGTCGAATTTGGTGCAGAAACTTATGTTTTCTGGGGTGGACGCGAAGGCACAGAAACGGATAGCAGTAAAAATCCTGTTGATGCCCTCAAATGGTTCAGAGAATCGCTCAATTTCTTGACAGAATACGTCATCGATCAAGGCTATGATCTCAAATTTGCGCTTGAACCCAAACCCAACGAACCACGCGGACACATCTTCTTGCCAACCGTTGGTGATGCCCTCGGATTCATTCATTCGCTCGATCATCCTGATATGGTGGGCTTAAATCCCGAAGTCGCGCACGAAACAATGGCTGGTTTAAACTTCTTACATGGTGTTGCGATGGCGTGGGATGCCAATAAATTATTCCATATTGATCTCAATGACCAACTTGGCGGACGCTATGACCAAGATTTCCGTTTTGGGAGTGTCGGCATCAAGCAAGCCTTCTATCTGGTTAAATTCTTAGAAGATGTCAATTACTCAGGCTGTCGCCATTTTGATGCCCACGCTTTCCGTAGTAGCAACTACGAAGATGTCAAACATTTTGCCAAAGGATGTATGCGAACCTACATGATCCTGAAAGAAAAAGCGGCACAGTTTAACGCCGATAGTGAGATTCAAGCCTTACTCGCTGAAATCACCGCAGGCGATGAGTCCTTGAGTTATCTCAGTGGCGGTTATTCCACAGAGGCAGCACAGCAATTACGCGCCACTGAATTTGACCGCGATGCACTCGGCGCACGCAACCTGCCCTACGAACATCTCGACCAACTAACCATCGAATTGTTATTAGGCGTACGATAATCACAAAAAATAAGCGAGTGGATACTCTATTCACTCGCTTTGGTTTATCAAAATTTTATCAAGTTATACTGTCCAAATTGTTTTCAAAAATAAGATTCTGAAAGTAACTAGAACATAGACGCTATTGTAAGAGCATACTATAATGCGCCCATCCTAACAGTGAGTTTGTTACAGCAAACCCTTACAACACATTATTTCTTTCATCGCGTTACTTAAATTATTATTAAGACATTCGCCTTAAAAAGACGAAAACAGATTACCAATGGCTTTAAGCGAAAGATAGTTTCATATACACATCCTCTTTTTATAAACGAATTGCATATTCGGCATAGAACCTTAATAGGTTTCTGCTAAACTTCCCTCTAATGACCCGTATAAAGGATAGTACAGTCAATGAAAGTTAAGATTTTTAGTGTGTTGCTGAAGATAGCGCTCAATATGCCAACCATGGCACAAGATGATGAGGCTGTTAATCCAGTAGAAATGACATTAAGTGGCACACCAAGTGAAATTTGTGATGCAGCAACCCCCGCCATTGAGCCAGAAACACGCTCATACAGTAGTGCGGAACAAGTGCTTGAAGCAGGTATTGATTACCGTGCGGTGATGTGTACCTCCGCAGGCGCAGTTTATATTGATTTGTTC
>JBAUIA010000180.1:0-1834 GCA_049680565.1 Phototrophicaceae bacterium | reverse complement strand
TGATGAAAATCAAAAACCTGAGATGTCGCGTGCACGTCAACGCTATGCCATTGAGAAAAATGTGCTGGAAAAATCAGACATACCAATTTTCAATGAGTATATTGATGTTCTCACAGGTACAACACCGCATCGAGATGCCTACCAACGTTTGTTAAAAGATGCACGTGAGGGAAAATTCTCACATGTGATTGTTGAGCGTGCAGATCGCTTTGGGCGTAACGACACCGAAGCACTCCGCGCTATTGATGAATTACATGAATTTGGTGTTGCTGTACGTTTTGCGAATCAACCTGATCTCAATCCAATGGATCCAGATGATCGTGTCATCGTTGCACTGACTTTTACACTTGCTCGCCGTGAATCAGCTTTATTAGGTCTAAGAGTCCGTGGTGGTGTGAAAGCAAAACGAGACAGTGGTGGTTATCATGGGAAAGCGCCTGATGGCTATATTAATGTTAGCGGACAAACAAGCGGTGAGACAAAACACCTTATGGGACGCTATGGGCACTGGATTGAACAAGATCCTGAGCGTGCACCCATTATTCGGTTGGCATGGGATTTGTTATTAGAGGATCGACACTCACTTCAGAATATTTGTGAGGAACTTCATCGACGAGGTTATCGTTATAAAAGTGGCAGACCCTATATTCAAGTCGCAAAAACAGGCAAACGCAAGGCTAATTACAATACGCTGGCTGCGATCTTTCATAATTGGACTTATGCTGGTTGGGTGACGAGTGATAAAAATAATATTCCACCCAAAACTATACGGGGTAACTGGGAACCACTTGTCACAACTGAAGAATTTGAATTAGGGCTTGCGATACTTGATAAAAGAAATCAAAAGCGGACACCCAATCGTAAGCATGACTATCTTTTACGTAGATTAGCATATTACTATGATTCTGTGACGAATGATGAGATACGTCTGACCTGTTCAACGGTAAATGTTAGCCGTTCAAATGGCGGTACATCCTATTACCGTATTGCAGGACGTAAAGTACGTTTCCTGTGCCGTGATATTGATCAGCAAATTCCTAATCAATTATTGCATATCCAAGTTGATCCAAAGCTGATACCTATAATCCAAACGGTGTACACAAATGATATTGCAGAGAAAATGGGACATCTGCGTCCTGATGAACGTCAAGAGCTAGACGCAGCTTTGAAAGCTATCGACGAAGAAGAAGGACGAGCGGCACGCCTATTTGTTGCTGGCAAGATCACAGAATCAATCTGGGATAGTTTATGGCGAGAGTGGCAGGATAAGCGTAATCAGATTCGATCTTCACTTGAGTCGCTCCAAGAACGTCGGGAAACACATATAGCAAATTTAGATTCTGCGCTTGAAATTATATCTCACGTCGGAATCGTGTATAATAATTTAAGCCGTGATGATCAACATGAATTATTACGGCAGATGGTTGAGCGAGTCCTTGTTGACTCGGATGGAAATGTTAGCTTAAAACTCCGTACACCATTTGCTTATCTTGAACAGATATCGAATGAGATACGAAGCTATAGTGAAGAAATTGAAGATACGACTAGAAACACAAAAACCGACATTGCTGTCGGTTCGTGTGAGCCTGAATGTTCGACTCAGGTCTTGTTCTGCGGAGAGGACAGGATTCGAACCTGCGTAGGGTCTCCCCTACTCGCTTTCCAAGCGAGCGCGATAGGCCACTCCGCCACCTCTCCTAAATCAGCCTATTTGAAAAATATTATAGCAGAATGCAGTCCGAGTGCAACACTGAAAAAAAGCCTAATTATTCGCATGAATCCGCCCTGCGTGCTATTATCACTGTAATAGAATTTGCATCTTAATGGGGATTTG
>JBAUIA010000179.1:0-3331 GCA_049680565.1 Phototrophicaceae bacterium | reverse complement strand
GACATGGATGATAGAAACTGACATTGCTTCTTTCTACCCTTCTCTCGATCATGTGTTAATAGGAGAAATGCTTAAAAGACGTGGCTGGTTGAATAGTGATATTCTTATAAATTTACTACTTGAATGTCTATCAAAATGGTCTGTATTTGATGATGCAAATTCTGGGCAAGGGGTTCCTGTAGGTTATGAGACAAGTGAACTATTGGCTACATTATTTCTTTTAGATATTGATCTAACCTCTAACAATCCTCCACCTATCATGCGTCGTTTTGTAGATGATATGTATATATTTTTCCCAACAGAGAAAGATATGAATCAGTGGTTCAGAAATTATGATCTTGCTTTAAAAAAAAGGGCATTAACTATAAATTCTGCAAAAACAAATATGAGCATGTGTAATTCGTCTCATTACAACGAGGAAAAATTTAGACGAAATATGCGTGGAAAAATTTCCTACATTAAGAATATACAACCACTCGTTGATGAAGAAGTAGCACAACAAGAATTGATTGCTTTATTCCATAGTAACATTAAATATTCAGATGATTATGATTTAACAATTCAATCACTTATTAATAATCTATCAATAGTTACGTTTATACTTTGGCGTTTAACTATTCGTGATGAAAAAATCAAGCAAGTTGCACTGTGGATTTTAGACAAGTTACCAGATAAATCACTTCATGCGACAGAGTACCTATCACATTTTTATGCAGATGATGAAGTAATTTTAAAATTAACATCTATAGTAGATGATAGATCATCATATACTACTTGTAAAATTGATTGCATAAAAGGTAGTGTATCAGTTTCGGTTGAAATTCAAATGAGACGGATTGGAATGAGAACACGGCGAACAGTAGCGAGCAATCCAGAGCGAGAATGGAAAGCGCCTTTAGGTCGAAATAAGCGTCTCAGCATGCGGTTAACCCGTTCCAATAAGCTGGTAGTTCGCAAAGCCGTGCGTTGCCAATCAGGAAAGTGTTTCAAGACGCGAAAAAAGGCATTAGTTTCATGCCAATCACGCTTGAGAGTGTCGACAAATTGAGGTTGAGAGCTTTGGAATTTTTGGATGAGGGATTGTTGGATATGAGCAGCCTGTGTGGCATCCTGAGCATAAAAGATGGATTGTGCTTGTTGAAGAATATCTAATTTGAAGTCTTGCTTTTGCTGAGAAGTTAAGTCCTGAGGGGTCTGTATACTGTGCCAGAGATTGCGTAGTTTATGGAAGATACAGCGCTGGTGAGGGATGTTGGGATAGAGATAATTGAGTGCGGCAATGAGTCCTTTGCCACCATCATGAATAAATAATTCAAGACCACGTTGGCGATATAAGCCACGTTGCTCCAGAGGTAGAAGTAAGTCTTCCCAGGCTTCCTGACTTTCCCCATCTGCCAGCTGCCAGCCCAAAATTCCCCATCTCTCACTTTGGGGATACAATCCGAGCGCCACTAAAACACAGACCTTGTTTCGAACTTTTACACGCCTGTGACGTTTGAGACTGTCGTATTGTGTTTCAGGACTATCCTCAAGCAAAGTCAGCCAAATCGCATCCAACATCACTATCGGGGGCACAGTACTTAATTCAATGAAATTGGGCTTTTCAACATCATTCACCATATGGTTCAGGCTTCTTAATCCTATCTGTGTTCCTGACTGAACTCCCACTTCCTCTTGCATTTGACGCAAACTCAAACCTAAATCTGCCCAGCGACTGATTTGCTCAATTACATCCTCCCAGATTTGTTGGTAGGGTCTCAAGATACTAAGTGGGATAAGAACACTTCCTCCACATTGGCATAGAACGCGTGGTAACCAAAACTGTAGCACTCCCATTTTCGTCACCAATTGCCTTCTTCGATGACCGTTTCGCATAAAATCGCCTGCTTCAACACTCCCACATCGCTGGCATACTGCTTGACTATGACGCTTCACTTTCGCTTTACGTTCATGGTAGTCTCTATACAGCCAATTTCTTACTTCCTCTTCTAATTGCGCTTCTATCAGGCGACAGGTTTCCTCTGCCAGTTGTTTTTGTATATCTGATAAAAATGATTTGATTCTCTCAGGATTTTGTTTTATCTTGTTTCTCATGACGTGTTTCCAATTTCTAGTTTTTCTTCGTAGCTAAACTTTAATTGGTTTTCACGTCTTTTTCTATTTCAACCGACTTCGATACACTACCCCATGTTAGGACTTTCGCTTGAAAGTTGAGAATAGTATATCATTGAGAGTATGGTTACGAAAAAAGACTACATAGAATATTTAATCAGTACGCCTGTGAATTACACCTGCACGAACTTGGCAAAGCATCTGGAAGATGTGAGTCATGATGCGGTGAATGATTATTTGCATCGTGAACGATTAACAGCTCGCCACTTATGGGAACAAGTCAAGCCACTATTGGAAGATGGTCCAGACACCTATCTGATTGTGGATGACAGCGTGCAAGCGAAGAAGCACGCGCGTAAGATGGAAATGGTGAAACGTCAATACAGTGGCAATGAAGGCGGTTTAGTGCAAGGTATTGGCGTTGTCAATCTAGTTCATAGTGACGGTGAAAGCTACTATCCCATCGACTTTCGTATCTATGCCAAACAGATGGATGGCAAAACAAAAAACGATCATTTTCGTGAGATGCTGTTGAGTGCCAAGCAAGATAAAGGGATTCAAGCTAACACGGTCTTATTTGATAGTTGGTATGGCTCATGGGATAACTTGAAGCGTGTACATCGCTTAGAGATGGTGTTCTTCACCACTCTCAAATCGAATCGCATGGTGAGTTTATCCAAAGAAGATGGCTATGTGCATTTAGATGACATTGAGTGGACGCAAGAACGACTAACACACGGGGTCTCGATCAAACTCAAAAAAGTTCCGTTTCGTGTGCAACTTTTCAAGGTAGTCACCCCACATGGTGACATTGACTGCATTATTACCAATTCAGAGGCTTTGCTGACAACCGATGATGTCCAAGACGAGGATGCCAAACGGTGGCAGGTGGAGCAGTTGAATCGAGAACTCAAGCAATTGACGGGGATCGAGAAGTACCAATGTCGCAAGCAACGCGCTCAACGTAATCACATTGCTTGTTGTTATCAGGCATGGTTAGCCATCAAAGTTCAAGCTGATTGTCTCGGTAAAACACTCTATGCCACCGTCAATGATTTGTTATACGAATTTCTCAGAGCAGAACTACGTGATCCGCGTATTCCTGCTCTTGATACTGTTTAAAAGCGAAAGTCCTAATAATGGAAAAGTATATACTAAGATGTATAGTGTGTCATCTTGTGAAAAGCTATCAGACGATACCGCATCATCAATCCTTAAC
>JBAUIA010000178.1:0-28306 GCA_049680565.1 Phototrophicaceae bacterium | reverse complement strand
TTCAACTTGTGGGAAGGTGATCGTGACCGTTGTGCCTTCTCCAAGGTCGCTTTCAAGATTAATTGTGCCACCAAATTGACGAACAATACCGCGTGCGATGGGCAAGCCTAAACCTAAGCCGATTGATTTTCCTGATGTATCCGCCTTGAAGAAACGTTCAAACACATGGGCAGATGTTTCGGCGCTCATGCCTTCGCCCGTATCAATGATGGTAATGATAACTTGTTCATCTTGTGCGCTTGTTATCATATCAATGCGATCATCGGCTGAGGTGTATTTGAGCGCATTATCAGTGATTAATTCAATCACACGTACAAAATCTTTTGAGACAATATTCACCATCAATGGCGTGTCTGATCTGCTTAGGTGCATACTTGCTGTCTCATCAGAAACTTTGCCTTGTATACCTTCATACGCAATTTCCATCAATTTATTAATATCAACAAGGTTTTGTTGCCGTATGTCACGCTCACTATCAATGCGAGACATTAAGGTCATGGATTCAATTAATTGCGTCATTTGTTGAACTTGCTTATTAATTTTAAGCAGTCGTGCTTCGCGTTGTTTAACATCTGCCATACGCGTCATCGCAAAGGCGGATGAATTGATGATTGAAAGGGGCGTGCGAAATTCATGAGAGGCTTGGATGACAAAATCACTTAAAATTTTCATGCGCTCTTGCTCAAGTGCCAGCAGAAATTGTTCTTGTTCAAGTTGCTTTTGCTGTGTTATATCAATGCCAATCCCTTGATACTCTACAATGTCTCCTTCTACATTGAAAATACCGCGATCAATCCAATGTATCCACCGTATCTCACCATCTTCAGTTTGTTGTTGCTCTTCACGGAAAATAGTTGGCTGATCTTGTGTGATGGCATCAATTGCAGCTTGGATTTCTTGTTGTGCTTCATCTGAGACTAAAGTCTGCCATTTGCTACCGATCAATTCATCATGACTTTTTTTGACTAAGTCACAGAATGCGCGATTCGCAAATGTAATCGTACCATCTGGCAAATATCGACTAATCATTTCATTTTGATCTTGCACAATGGCGCGATAGCGTGCTTCACTGAGGCGCAGTTGTTCTTGTCGTCTTTTAGTATGAGTAACATCAATATTTAAACCGACAAAACCTGTTACATGGTCATCATGGTCAAACATCGGGAAAATTGTCACATTTATAATGCGTGTTTGCTGTCTGATATTTGCGAATCGTTCATCGCCATCATGAAAGTCAAACTCAAGATCACCAACCATTACAGTGTCGCCTTGCAGCGCTAATTTTGCAGCATGGGCAGTCGCTGTTTTAGTTGCCAATTTATCGTTAAAAATATTGTACTGACCGACAATTTCACCATAAGATTTACCGAAGATTTCAAGATGTGCTTGATTGGCATCAATACATAAGGCTGATTTATCAAAGACTTGAATCCCTATTGGAATTTGTTGGATCAGGCGTTGTAGCATTCCCTGTGATGCTTTGAGTTGATTTTCTACCTGTGTTCTGGCTGTAATATCTTCAATGATACCTTGAATACCCACAATTTTGCTATTATCGTCTTTGATTGGCACTTTCGTAAGGCTTAGGTGAACAATATTACCCGTTTGAGGGTTTAAAAGAGACTGTATTTGATAATCTTGTGAGCCTTTTGCGATGACCCGTTGGTCATCTTGTATGATATCATCAGCAGCAATATAAGGATATATTTCATGAAGTTTCTGCCCAATAATTTGGGTGAATGGAATGTCAATTGCTTGTTGAAAGGCTTTGTTGACAAAGGTGATCTTGCCGTCTAAGTTCACACGATAAATTGGGTTTGGTAGCGTATCGACTAAAGATAAATATTGATTGCGATAGACGTATTTTTCCTCGATATTGTGGAAGATGATGACGATGACATCATTGTGGATGGGATGGCTTGTTTTCATGACATCTACATTACAAGAAAACTGATTGCCTTGTTTGTTCGTGGTCAAAATTTCTTCATGCCATGATGTGTTTTGTTGCGTTTTTTGGATGATGTAATCGTAAAAATTACGATCTGTGGTTAAAGCGGGTAATTCAGAGCCGATTAATTCTTCTGTGTCATAGCCAAATAGAGGTGTCATTGCTGTGTTGGCATCAACAATAATTTTATCACTTAAGCGGATGATGACGAGACCATCTGGAATACTTTGTAGTATGTCTTGGGCGAACTGATTATGATGCTGTTGCTGCTTGAGAACTTCAATTTCTTGTTCTAGTGCAACAATACGTGCTTGTAAGTCTGTGTTTGATGACTGTTGATCCACGATTTATATGTCCCTTTCTCATAAAGACTCATTAGGGATTTGTGGCAATGTGATCGTAACAGTTGTGCCAACATTTTCTTTGCTGATAATGCTTATTGTACCATGATGTGCTTCAACATAGGCTTTGACGATTGCTAATCCTAAGCCTTTGCCTTTATCGGCTGGGGAATTACTGGCACGGTAGAAGGGTTCAAATAATTGATGAATATCAGCTTCTGGAATACCGATGCCACTATCTTGCACCACAAATATGACGTGTTCATCATTTGTGCGGACTGAGAAGCGCACGTCGGCATCTTGCGCTGTGTATTTAAAAGCATTAGATAGCACGTTAATGAGGGCATATTGTAAAAGATGTTCATCAGCATGAATAAGCTCTATCGTGGCAACATAATCAAAGTGCGTTTGGGTATGTGTGGCATCGGTTTCGAGCATATCACTCCAGACACGCTTACAGAATAGTTCAAGGTCAAGTGGTTTAATATCGGGTTTGATAGCCCCCATATTAGCTTCGCTGACTTTCAGGATATTTTCTAATAGGCTTACCATGTGGTCAACCTGCCAAGCGATTTCACTCAATTTTTGGAGACGGTTGCTGGCATCAAGGCGTTGATCGTAGCGCATCAGCACGTCAGCTTTAGTTTTTATCACCGCGAGTGGATTGCGGAAATCATGTGATGCGGTTGCAATGAAACGCTCTTTGAATTCAATCAAGCTCCGTTCTTTTTCCATCTGAAGGTTCATACGCTCTGCATCAAGCGATGCCGTGACATCATTGGCAATACTGATAATACTCATCAATTCGCCATGATCGTTGAGGCGAGGGATGAAGTAAGCATCAAAGATGAGGTCACCAATTTGCAAGCGATGATTGATTTCTTCGCCTTGTGTGACCTTTTTGAAAATCGTTTGGAAATTGTCAATATACTCGCCATATAAATTAAGGATAGATGATGCAATCAGTTGGTCAGCATTCAAGCCAACGGCAGCTAATGCACTGCCTTCAATCATATGGATGATGCCATCAGGATCGCATTCAATGATAATTGCAGGCATATTCGTAACAATCGTTTGTAAGCGCCGTTCATTGCGCCGTAATTCTTCTTCTGCTGCTTTACGATCTGTAATATTACGCGAGATGCCGACTAAGCCAATAATCTTTTTACCATCATAAAGTGGGATTTTACTCGTCAAGACCCAGTTTTTTGTTCCATCGGCTGCGACGGTAATCCGTTCTTCATTAACGAGGGTTCTACCTTCATGGATAACTTGTTTATCATCACTCTGGAATTGTTCAGCGAGTGGTGATGCAAATAATTGATCTGCACGACGGTTTAAAATATTTTGATAGGATACGCCAGTCGCTTGGGTATGGGCTTTATTGCTTTCTATGAAGCGCCCCTCACGGTCTTTGATGAAAATATAATCAGGGATATTGTCAATTAAGGTACGTAGTAAATTACGTTCTTTCCAGACAGCATTTTCTGCTAATTTACGTTGTTTAGTCTCTAGTTGTAGTGTTGTCGTTTGTTCAAATAAAGATAAGGTGTTGCGATGTTGTGTAACAAGTGCAATTAAGATTGCCGACATAAAAGCAAGTGAAGCAATCACAATCATGCCAACTTCGCGGTAAAACGCATTACGGATAAGGCGATCATCTTGTATAAAAATGAGGGTTAAGTCGTATTGTGGATAATGTTGATGAGCAGCTAATTCACCATCTCTATGACTAAAATGGATCGTGTTTGGTGAATTGTCATCCATTATTAGTGTATCTGCTAAGGGATCATCAATCATACGATTTAGTGTTTGGTTTATGCGTTGCTCATCATAAGGAATTGTTGTAAGAATTGTGTTCTCATCGGTGAGGAGAAATCCATCCATATCTTGTGATGATCCAAAACTTGAGGAGAAATATTGCGGTGTAATAGATGCAGCTAGCACTGCTAGTAAGGTGTCATCATTATCATAAACACCCCAAGAAATGGGAATTATCCAAGCAGTCGTGGCGCGGCTCTGTATAGGATTAGAAATATAGGATGTCGTAAGGCGATTATCTAAATGAATTTGGAAATATTCCCGATCATAAACATTAATATTCTCTGTATCAGCATCTAAATTTGAATTGGAAATAATATTTCCTGAAGGATCAACAACGATGATCCCCTCAAGTTCAGGGATTTGCTCGCTTAATGATATGGTGAATGCTTTGATTTCTTCATTGGATTGTTCTAAGCGAATCTCTGCGCCGACTATTTTTAAAGTTGTATCAATATTGCTGAGTAAGAGTTGCAAATTGGCATCATAATTTTGTACCGTCTCACGAAATGTTGTTTCGGCGATGGTACTTTGAAGTTGATAGCGGCTATTAATGAATAATAATATAGCGGCTAAAAAAATGATGATAACTATAAATCCCAAGAGTATTATAAAACGGGATGATGGTTTTTCAGTTAATTCATTTTGGTTTGTTCGTTGTGTGGCAGCAACTTTAATCATAATACAATAAGACTTCCTATATTGACGAACACAGAAGTGTCTATATTTTGCCATTATAGAGATATATTTGCTAATCATAATCAGTATATATGGAGATGATATAACAAAGTCGTAAGGTTTTAGCGTATCGCAATATAGATGTATATAATTATGATGTAATTCTTATGCTCCTCAAGGATCAATCTTATGCTTGTGCATCATACTGTATATATCGTAAATAAAACAAAAGGAGCGCCACAGTATGAATATTGAGATGCTCAAAGCGCAATGGACAGATTTTCGCGGACAAGCCAAAGAACGTTGGGGTGAATTAACCAATGACGATCTAATGGAAGTCGAAGGCGAATTTGACCAACTCGTAGCAAAAGTGCAAGAACGTTATGGCATTGCCAAAGCGGAAGCGCGTGAAGAAGTCAACGAATGGTTGAGTAATATCCGCCAGACCACGCACTAATCAAAAATCACTAAAAACAATAACCCCTTACTTATTCTGTAAGGGGTTTTTAATTTAATGAGCTTGGCTGTCGTTACGAACCCTTACTTTTACATTTTTACAAGTTTTTTATTGTTATTATTTAGATAATCGTCTAAATTAATGTTTAGATATTTGTCTAATTATCTAAACAAGGAGAATGCAATGTCAATTATAAGAATAATTGCTGTAATTTTAGGACTATTGGTTGTAACTAAGGTCAGCGCACAAGAGGATGCGATCACACTCGTACCGTTTGAAAATGTAACGTTTGGCGTACAAGGTGTTATCCCAGAAGGTTGGCAAAATGCTGCGCCCGGTGTTTATGCGCGTGGGGCAAGTGCTACCGATGCGACATCTATTATTGTGCAATCAGCACCGATGACCGTTGATGCGCTCCAAGGTATCCTCAGTTCACAATTAGGTGTCGATACTTTTCCAGAGGCAGAAGGGGAGGTCGCAACAGCGTTCGGTACATGGTCACAATATCGTATTGATAATGAAGCAGTGGGCTTATCGCTAAGCCTTGCTTTGATAGAACAAGATGGCACAACCTATCTCGTTTTATTGCAATCGGCTACTGATGAACATGACAGCTTACGAGATACTGTTTTTGTACCTGTCTTAGATAGTATCATGTCGCTCGTTGCTGTTTCTGAGGAAGCAACAGAGGAAAGCGAAGTAGACCTTCCTTATATAGAAGAAACTGTCACCTTTGAAAATGGCGATGTGACACTCGCTGGCACATTATCAATCCCTGCTGAGGGTGATGCCTTCCCAGTGGTTGTGATTTTCTCGGGCAGTGGCGCGCAAAATCGTGATGGTAATCTTGAGCCAATTGCAATGATTGAACCTTATGCGGATATTGCTGATTATCTGACACGTCAAGGGATTGCTGTCCTGCGCTATGATGATCGCGGTGTCGGTGAGTCTACCAATAGCGCTGATGAAACAGATTTACTTGATATTCGTGATGATGGTAACGCTGCTGTGGATTATCTTGCTAGCCGTGATGAATTTACGCACATTGGTATCATCGGTCATAGTGAAGGTGGGGTCTATGCACCTGAAATTGCACTTAATAATGATGCGGTTGATTTTGTTGTAGGACTCAATGCGCCAACTGTCAATCTTGTTGAGGTGACACGTTTACAACAACGCTTAATGCTAGAACAAGCTGGTGTAGATGCTGAAGAAATCGAAACAATTGATAGCGCTTATGCTGCCATGTTAGATGCTGTTGCCAGTGACGATGATGACATCATCCGCGATGCAGTGCGTGATTTGGTGACGGCACAATCAGGCGGTGAAGTTCCTAATGAAGCGACACTCAATATTTATGTGGCTCAGATAACATCGGCTATTTTCCAATCGTACATTGCTTATGACACCTCATCATTTTGGTTAGCGCTCGATGTGCCAACCTTGGCTATCTTTGGTGAACGTGATTTACAAGTGAGTCCTGAACAGAGTATCCCTGTGATTGAAGGCAACAATGACAATATCACAATTGTGACCATTCCGCGCATGAACCATCTGTTGCAAGACGCGCAAACAGGCTCTCTCGAAGAATATGCCACCCTAGAGCAAACGGTCATGCCTGAATTGTTAGAAACTGTCGGGGCTTGGATTCTGGAAATCACTGCTGAATAGCAATTGTAACCAGCGATAAAAATAACTACTTTCGGCGGACATCCAATGGAATATCCGCCGAAAGTTACTAAAGTTATACCCCGTCAATAACACGACTATTGCGAAAACTGAATGCTACGATATAATATGAGGATAGAACAAAAATTCTATCCTCTTTTTGATTGTTGCTATTGGAGAGATACCACACATGACGATTTTGCAAACCGAGCGTTTAACATTACGTCCTCTACGTCGGGAGGATAGGGATGCTTTATTTGAAATTTATCAAGATGAAAAAGTGATGCACTTCTTGCCAACACGGGTGCATCAATCTGCCAATGAGACAATCCGTAAAATTGAGCATGACCTCAGTGTTGAGGATGCACATTATTGGGCGGTTTGTCTTAAAGGGACAGATACATTAATTGGTGAAGTTATGTATCTGGCAACACGGATTCGCGGAATGGGGTATTTCATTCATTCCGATCATTGGGGTAAAGGCTACGTACCCGAAGCGTGTCGGGCAGTGCTGGATTATGGCTTTGCTGAATTAGGCTATGATCGTGTTGAATTGTGGATTGATGAATTAAATGTACCCTCATTGCGTGTCGCACAAAAACTAGGTTTTTCTCCAAAAGGGCGGATACCCCTCAAAGATCGTTATGCCGATCACTATCACTATTTGACCGTATGGGGCGTGCTTAAATCAGAATGGCAAAATGGCGTAAGGGGAACATCGGCTGATGTACCGTTCTATGCGGTTGAGCCTGTACTGCATGTGCATGATATTACCGCAACAACTGATTACTATCGGGATACGCTCGGTTTTCATGTTGATTTTCTCTATGGCAATCCGCCAACTCATGCTGGTGTTTCACGCGGTGAATGGTCAGGTAATCTGGTGTCGTTGCAATTATCACAAATACCCCGTGAGCGTGAGATTGTGCCATCAGGGCATTTGCATATTCGGGTTGGGATGGGCTTGGATGCCTTGTATCAGCAATATAGTGATAAGGGTGTAGAAATTGTCGAAGTACCCGCAGATAAACCTTGGGGATTTCGTGAATTTACAATCCGTGATGTCAATGGGCATGTGCTTATTTTTGGGCGTTATTTGTAAGATTGTCCTTATCATTGAACGATACTGTACCTTCGGGCGTAGATACTATTGCAGCAGGTTGATAGAATACAAAGGTATCTTATCTTGCGATACCAGCTATTGACACAAAAACTGTTCTATGCAACCATAATGACCCTTATTGATACGTTAAAACTATAGTCGTATTATTCCTAATGGGATTGCTCGTGTGTGAGCGATCAACGCATTTCAACTTGCTTAATCAACAATTGTGGAGGCATGCACTATGCCGTTACATGCAGATGTCGCTGCAACCGAAACAAATTTCAATGTCAAAGAGACAATTTCACATCAGCGCTTGAAGGGCTTGTGGCAATTGTTACAAGGCTATCGACGGCGCTACATTGGCGCGATTGTGATGCTCGGTATTTCGGCAATTGCCAATACAGCGAGCTTGCTACTATTACGCTATATCGTCGATACATTGCTCAATCCTGATGCTGCACCTGTTAACTTTACCACCTTGATTGCTTTCACGGCACTCGCCTTTGTGGGATTAGCCGCGATACAAGGTGTTTTTGCATTTTTTAGTGGAGCATGGGCAGCCGAAACAGGCGAAGGCATTGCCTTGCGCGTGCGCGATTATATGTTTGACCATTTGCAGCATCTTAGTTTTACCTATCACGATAAGATGCAAACGGGTGAACTCATCCAACGCAGTACATCTGATATTTTCGCCATTCAGCAATTTTTCTCAGGGCAGGCGATTGGTATCGGGCGGATTGTGTTATTGTTCGTGGTCAATTTTTCAGCGCTCTTGTGGCTTAATGTGCCACTTGCCATTATTTCGGTGCTGGTTGTACCGCTTGTGATTGTAATGTCTTTGTATTTCTTCAAATTAGTGGGCGATGCTTACGAACGTTTTCAAGAACAAGATGAAAAAGTATCGACAGCCTTGCAAGAAAATTTGAGTGGGGTACGCGTTGTAAAAGCCTTTGCGCGTCAAGATTATGAAATTGATCGCTTTGAAGAAGAAAATCACAAGAAATATGAATTAGGTCTAGCATTCATGCGCTTGCACGCCTTGTACTGGCCTATCACCGATGTGCTGACGGGGTATCAGATGTTAGCAGGCTTTGTCTTAGGGGCATTGCTGGTGATGACTGGCGACGGGAATGTGTTTGCAACTATTGGTCCTGTGACATTGACGGGGATCAGCTTAGGGACATTCATTAGTTACATGGCGCTTATCGGCTGGATTATCAACCCCTTGCGTAATCTTGGGCGCTTGATCGTTCAGATGACAACAGGTTTGGTATCGTACAATCGTCTTGTGGAAGTCTTTGAAGAAGATTGGGAAGACCTTGGTTTAGGTCAAACTGCGCCTGTGACAGACATTAAAGGCAATATGGCGTTTAACAATTTGAACTTTACCTACCGTGATGGTCCACAAGTTTTGCATGATATTAGCTTCACTGTTGAAGCAGGGCAGACGATTGCATTATTAGGGAGTACGGGGTCGGGTAAAACATCTTTGATGGCATTGCTGACACGCTTTTATGATGCGCCCGAAGGCAGTATCACGCTAGAAGGCGTTGATCTGAATCAATATCCCAAATATTTCTTACGGGAAACCATTGGTGTCGTCGAACAAGAGTCATTCTTGTTTAGCACCACGATCCGCGAAAATATTACCTATGGCGTACACCGAGAAGTATCCGATGAAGAAGTATTCGCTGCTAGCCGTGCTGCTGCTGTCCATGAGGTGATTTTGGAATTTCCTGAAGGGTATGATACCAAAGTCGGTGAACGTGGTGTCACTTTATCAGGTGGACAAAAACAACGGGTAGCGCTAGCGAGAACCTTACTCAAGAATCCTAAGATTTTGATTTTGGATGATTCAACCAGTAGTGTTGATACCGAAACAGAATCCCAAATTCGGGAAGCGCTCAATAAGATGATGGCTAACCGTACCAGCTTCATCATTGCTCATCGGATTCAATCGGTGATGGATGCTGATTTGATTTTGGTGATGGATAAAGGGCGCATTATCGAACGTGGTACACATGAAGAATTGATGGTTGCTGGCGGAACGTATCGTCGCACCTATGACATGCAAGCTCAAATTGAGTCTGATTTGGAAAAGGAGATTGCAAGTGTCGGAGCATAGTTTTCAAGAAGAAGAATTTGATACCTCGCTCAACGGGGGTACGCTGTTGCGTATCCTCGGATTAACCCGTCCGCACTGGAAATCAGTGGTTGGCTTTATGGTTGCGATTGCGGCTGTAGCGTTCCTAGAAGGCTACTTGAATTACCTCAATTTGCAACTGATTGATGATGCGATTATCGCCCAAGATATGGATCGTTTGTGGGAAATTGCAACGATTTATAGCTTTATGTGGATTGGCTTTGCAGCGCTCGTGTTCATTTTTATCTATTTGGCAGGGCAACTCAGCCAACGGGTACAATATGATTTACGCAAACGTTTGTTCAAGCATCTGCAAGGCTTATCGCTGAATTACTACACCAAAACGCCTGTAGGCTGGATTATGTCACGGGCAACATCGGATACAGAACGCATTGCGGAGTTGGTATCATGGGGCTTGATTGATACCACTTGGGCAGTGATGAATATCACGACAGCCTTAGGCTTTATGTTTTTCATCAATTGGCAATTGACGCTGATTGTTGTGCCCCTTGTGCCTGTACTGATTTATATCAGCATTTGGTTCAAGGAACGTATCCTCATCCATTACCGTGAATCACGCCGTTACAATAGTCAGATAACGGGTGATTATAACGAGATGATTACAGGGGTGCGCGTTATCAAAGGGCTAAACCGCGAAGTCACCAGTATGCAACAATTTGGTAAGCAAACACGCGGTATGTACGATTCATCGTATCGTGCTGCATGGTATTCAGCGCTATTTTTACCAGCCATCCAGATTACGGCTTCGATTGTTGTTGGTGGGATCATCTTTTTTGGTGGGATGCAAATTAGCAATGATGTCGGACTTGGCTTGACCATCGGTGGCTTGAATGCCTTCATTGGCTATATCACCTTTATGTTATGGCCTGTCCAAGATATGGCACGGGTGTATGCTTCGATGCAACATGCGATTGCTAGTGCTGAACGTACATTCAGTTTGTTGGATACGGAAGCCGATATTGTTGATAAACCAAACGCCATCGACCCCGGTACGATTGCAGGTGATATTGTGTTTGAAAATGTCAATTTCTATTATGAAGAAAATGACATGATCTTAGATAATTTCAACTTGCACATCAAAAAGGGTGAAACGATTGCATTGGTTGGGCATACAGGGAGTGGTAAATCGACCCTAGTGAATTTGTTGTGTCGTTTCTATGAACCAACCAACGGACGCATCATGTTTGGTGAGCATGATTATACCGACCTCACACAAAACGCAATTCAATCACGGATTGGGATGGTATTACAAACACCGCATCTCTTTAGTGGCACAATCCGCGATAATATCCGTTATGGTCGCTTAGAAGCTACCGATGAAGAAGTCGAGCAAGCAGCCGCATTATCAGGCGCACATGAATTTATTTCGGCGTTTGATAATGGCTATGAAGAACCTGTCGGCGAAGGTGGCGTGTTGCTATCGACAGGGCAGAAGCAATTGATTAGCCTTGCGCGTGCGGTTCTCAGCAAGCCTGAATTGTTCATCATGGATGAGGCAACCAGTTCGGTTGATACGATTACAGAGTATCTGATTCAGCAGGGGATGGAACACTTGATGGATGGGCGTACCAGTGTCATCATCGCGCATCGCTTGAGTACCATCAAAAATGCAGACCGCATTATCGTTCTCGATCACGGTAAAATTATCGAGATGGGATCACACGCGGAACTTATCAAACAACGCGGACATTACTACAAACTCTATACCAAGCAATTCCGCAAAGAAGCTGAAATCAAGCTAACAGGCGAACAATCCGAAGAACCTGTCTCGGCGTGATGAATACCATCAAGCCTCTAGTGATTTGCTAGGGGCTTTTTTATTTTTAGGATTTAATCTGTTTTTAAGTTTTTCGTTTTGGCGTAGATTATTGGTAGATCAAGCATACAGGCAATTGACGGTAGCTCTATAGAAGCATCCATGCCTTCTACTTGCCTAAAGCTCCATTTGCTAGATGATAAGCGTGAATAAACTTCAATCTTAGCTTCGTGTTGAGAGATGATGACATAATCCTGAATACTATGAATTTTGAGGTATTCATCTTTCTTTTCATTAAAATCTTTGAGAGCAGTTGATGGTGATAGGACTTCAACAACGATGATGGGATTTGTAATTGTATCGGTACGGTTTTCAACAAGCTCAATATCACCACAGATAACCATCGTATCAGGATAGCGATAGGATACTTTTTTTGACGCTACTTTAAGGCGCATATCACTTGATACAACAATACAATCATCATTAACTTGTGTGTTGAGTGTCGTTTGTACATTACCGTTGATGATATTATGATTAATTCCAGCCCCAGCCATTGCATAAACTTCACCATCTACAAATTCGTGTCTTGTCTCACTTGTTTCCTCAAATTCGAGATACTCTGCTTCGCTCATCCGCATGGGCTGCTGTTCTTGTGGTTGTGCCATTGCCATGTTGAAGTCTCCTCAGCGTGCTTTTTGAATTTTGAATTAAGCTTATTATATCATTTATTGCGTTTCTCCTAAAAGCACAGTTTAATTCACATACATTGTAATGAATAGAAAACGAGCGAGTATGAATTATCAATACTCGCTCGCTCTTGAATGTTAATAAGATACAGATGTTAAGCTATTCTATTCTTCTTCGTAGGATGTGTAACCAGCATTGGCGTACAATTCAGGGAAAATCAAAATGTATGTTTTTCCGTTGTATTGCGGTGCATTGATTTGCCATAATCCACGATTCTCCCCACGAATACGCGCGAAGATGACCCCGTTGTTACTGGCAAGTATCACATTTTCAGATGGATTTTCAGGAGCATCCGCGATCATCTGTGGGGTGATAATTAGCAATAAATTACCGTCTACGTCATAAATGTGCAGACCTGTTTCACCATTAACAACAATAGGATAAACAACAATCGGTGCGGCTGAATCATAATCATTGATACGACCATCTATGAATGCGGGTTGTGGAGAAGGTGCTACAACTGATCTGACACTCGCTACGCCTGTATCCAGTCCTGTACACGTTACATCAACGATGAACGTGTTGACACCTAGCGCAGGGTTGAAATTTGGATCAATTGCATAATCGTCATCACTATAATATGTATAATAAAATGATGTCGAGTATGGGTAAGTCTGCGTTGCGAAAGTATAGCCGATTGGAAAAGCGATTTGAGGCGATACTCTAGGGTTAAGACTACTTCTTGAGAACGAGATGCTACCGTCGGGTTCTGTTGTGCCATAATAGATTGCGTAAGGTGCATCGGCAATATCAAACGCAATATCGAACGCTACTATATAATCTGATGTACTTAATTATTGATGCCGAGCAAGAATACCAAAATACTATGTTTTTCAGTGGTTTTGCTAGGGATTTTATTATTATGAAACGGTTTGAAATTCAATATGACTGAAATGTAATGTGCCACCCATTTGAGTGGCACTTTTTGATGATACTTATTCGTCATCGAGTGTGAGACGATTACGCGGTGGCATTTCTAAACGTGAATGTTGTTCTTTTAGATTTATGGACAAGCAAAGGTTTTTATTCAGAATTAGCCTCAAAATTAATCCGACGAAAGACCTCACTGAACATCAAAACACAGTCAATAGATTTAAGGGTGAGTTGCTTATCTAATCCTATTAATTCTGTGAATAGCCAATTGATGTCATCTTGGCGATAATAGCGTTGGATATGTGGACTATCTTGCGCGATGAGGACATATTCTTGTACTGATGCCATCTGACGATATTCTTCTGCTTTTTGAAGCGCATCTTTATCGGCAGTCGATGAGGATAAGATTTCAATAATTAAAGTTGGATTTGTGAGGCTTACAGGGCTTGTATCGGCAAAAGTTGGCGCACCACACACAACAACAATATCAGGGTAGCGATAGCCTTTATTGACCTTGGTTTGAACGCGCATATCCGATTGATAAATTTCACAAGGTGTATCGCGTAGTTGCACATTCAAGCTGGTGGATGTGTTCAATGCAATAATATTATGCTCACGGCTTGCCCCTGCCATTGCAACAACATAGCCATCGACATATTCATAACGACTATCACTATCTGCATCGAGTGCAAGATATTCTTTTTCAGTGATATAGTCCGATTTTGGAAGTGCCATCTCAACCTCATTTCTGTACGCATATGCTCAGTATATCATCAAGCGAATTAGGATGCAGTGTGCCACCCATTTGAGTGGCACTTTTTGATGATACTTATTCGTCATCGAGTGCGAGACGATTACGCGGTGGCATTTCTAAACGTGAGCGTTGTTTGGGTTGGGGGCGTTCTTCAGGAACTTGTAATTTTGTCGATACATGATAATAACGCATGGTATCAGGGTTTTCGCTGGCTAGTTTGAGGTTATGATGATAATTTTCAATGTGTGATTGCGTTAGCCGATTACCAGCTTGTGCGATGGCATCTTGTTCTTCATAGGTGATACGGGCAGCCACATAGCTTTCTAAGAGGGCTTCAAAATGCTCAAAGTTGGTTTCAATTTCTTGTGCCATTTTCCGCGATTCTGAGTCACCTTCTGTATATAATTCTGCGATGAGTTCTTGCCAATCTTCGAGTGTTTCCTCCACTTCATCTATATCAATCTCAATGACGATACCATAACGCTTGACCTGTGAGAAAGCATCTTCGAGTTGGCGTAATTCGGTGTGATAGATTCTGTAGATATATGGCATACAATCTCCCCAAAAATTTGTTTGCTGCAACAGCCTATCATAAAGTTGCGTGCGCGTGGGGAGAGTTCGTGAAAGTTCATGAAAAATTGGAAATGTGGGATTATTTTATGGTATACTGTCATTGTGATGGGCAAGGGGAAACAATCTCTTGCCCATTTTTTATAGCAATCAAACCTGAAATGGTATACTCGAGTCACAAAAAGTTGAGAGGGTCATCATGGTACAACCCACGCAAACACGCACTACAGCCAATGACTATTATGCGTCTGATGCTTACGCGCAAAATGATTTGATTCAACTCATTGAGGGTGAGGTTATTATTCTGATGCCACCGATTCTAAAACACCAACGTCTTGTCCGTGAAATTTTAATTTTGTTAAGTCTTATTGCACGCGAAAAAGGTGGTGAGGCACTTGATTCACCAGTCGAAGTTTATTTGGATGAGGACAATATTTATCAACCTGATGTATTATATCTATCGGTGGATACACAATGTACAGTGGAAGAAAAACGCCTCGTTGGTGCGCCTGAACTGGTGGTTGAAGTGTTATCACCCAGTACGGCAAAGTATGATCGTCAGCAAAAGTACCAAGCCTACGAAAAACATGGTGTGCATGACTATTGTATTATTGACCCCATCCATGAAATTGTTGAAGTTTGGTCACTGAACGCGCAAAAAAAGTTTGAGCGACAAGGGGCATTTGCAGTTGGTGATACCTTTCAATCGGCGGTGTTAGGTGCTTCTGTTGATGTCACCGCTATTTTCAATATTTGATCTTAGTGCTATGTGATGCTTGTCTTTACATTGTCACCTGTTTTTCTTGATGACAATGTAAAGCGAGTCATTATCTTCCATTTCTGTATAGCGTTGAATCTCGACAACCTCACAGTCTTTCTCGAAGATTGTTCTTAGTGTTTGTTCTGTGTAGTAAGCAAAATATAGTCCGTGCATCTCTTCATTACCCTCACCATACCAAAATGAATGTAGTGCGATGCCTTGTGGATTAAGAACCTTGATTTGTTGTTTTAGCGAAATCGCTAATTGCTCTTGGGTAAGGTGATAAAGTACTTTGTTGGAGTATATCGCATCAAATTGCCGATCTGTATCCAGTGTGACAGCATCAAGTTGTAATACATCAGCATCAGGGTTTGATGCTTTAAAATGTTCCAAGAATACACGCGAAGCATCTGACCCCGTTACCTCGAATGCTTTACTCAATAATTGTAAATCTTTACCTGCGCCCATGCCTAGTTCTAAAACACTTGATCCCTTTACGAGATATTTTTCTAATATATTAATCAATAATTGTCCGTCATAACCTTCAGCCATTTTAATGTATTGCTCAACATTTTTTTCATCGTCATAGTAACTCATTATATTAATCCATTCGTTTTCGTATTTCATACCCATAGGCATCAAGTTAAGAACAATATGAACCACAAAGACTCAAAGGCACAGAGAAAAAAAAGAAAAGACTATTTTTTTGTGCCAAAATTTCAAAACTATTAGCTATTGTTTAGTGAACATCTGCTAAAAAGAACCTATTTATTGGGTTTACAAATAGGCTAGCAGAAGGTTTTGAACCTTCTGTGTTGAATGAAAGCTCTTTTAATCGCTTAACTTGATGCGAATGGCGGACATAAAGTCCATCCCCTACAATTTCCAGAAACTGATACCGTACTCTATCAAACAAAATATAGCCTGAACACCTTATCTTTACGCCTTATTCCTGTGCTTTTGTTGATGAAGGCATTTGCCGTGTGACGACCATCCAGATGATGAGGATGACATTCAAGATATGCTCAAATATTGCGAAGATGATTCCGTAATGGTTTGGATCCCAATAACTGATTGGGCTAGAAAAGCGTGTTTTCCAATCGAAGGGAAAGAATAGCAAAGGTCCATCATTATGATGTGTCACAATATCAATAGCGGAATGCAAGGCACATCCAATCGCAAACCAGAATAGAGACCGCGCCCATTGTTTATTGTGCCTAAATCCCACCCAATACCCAATTGTCAGGTATAATGCTAATAAGGGTGGTGCATGGAATAGGGCATGTCCAGTAATCCAAATGGGGTCATTGAAGTAAAGCATATCATATTCGATACCAAAAATGCCATCAGTAGGAGTGGTATCACCGAGAAAAAATTTCTGAATAAAGAAAATTGCTGTTAAAATAACCAGTGGCATATCGGGTGCAAATGACCCTAAGAGTAGCGCCCATTTATCAACAGTTACTTTTTTGCCAGAGCTATTTTTCTTATGATAGCCGTGATTGAGCGCTGCCGTTATAATGAAGTGGGAATAGGTTTGCATGAGTGACCATCTTTTACACAAAATAGGTAGGATTAATCCACCAGAACCATACCACAGAACGATCTATTTGCGAGTGATTGCTAGCGCTTGAAGTCCTAACAATCAGATAATGACGTACTTATTCAATTCATAGGATAATACCATTTCAGGGATGAACGAAAATATCAGTGAAGAACAACTGATTAGCCGTGCTAAATTAGGCGATAAGGAGGCAATCAGTGCGTTGTATGAACGCCATGTTGACCAAATTTATCGCTATATTGCGTATCGTACCCCTGAATCTGACGCAGAAGATTTGACGGCGGAAGTTTTTGTGCGAATGGTTGAATCCTTACCGAGCTTTGTCTACACAGGTGCGCCATTTGAAGCATGGTTGTATCGCATAGCTTCTGCAAGAGTTGCAGATTTTCATCGTAAAAAGGGACGACGACAAATCAGTAGCATTGATGATGATTTTTCGGATGATGATCCTTTACCCGAGGATAAAATGCAACAAAAGCAAGAACACCGAGAATTGCGCGAGGCACTCAGTAATTTGAGTGACGACGATCAGCAAATTTTGATACTCCGTTTTGTGGAACGTAAAAGCCATGAAGAAGTCGCAGAGATTATGGGGCGTAATTCGGCTGCTATTCGTACTGCACAACATCGAGCGCTTAAAAAGCTCGCCACCCATCTTGATGCAAAAGGCAAAGAACGTCACTACTTACGTGGGCGACCATCCCCTGATGAATAATATATCCTAATTGCCATTTGAGTTGCCATTTGCATTACCGTTGCTATTGCCATTTGAGTTGCCATTTGCATTACCGTTGCTATTACCATTCGAGTTGCCATTGGCATTGCCGTTGCTGTTGCCATTGGCGTTGCCATTCGAGTTACCATTCGCATTCTGGCTTGCTGCATCTGTTGTCATTAATAAGTCACTGAGTATCCAGCCGCGTGTACCATCTGCTAATTCCACTTGATACCAACCAGATTCAGGTTCATAAGAAATGATCGTCACAAGGGTATTGGGATTTACTAGGCTGATAACATCTGATGCAGTGTTGTTTGCTGTTCGCATATTAACTTGCGTTGCAGCATTAACTACCATCATGAGCGGTTCGGGCGTGGTTTCTGGCAGTATAATGACTTCGGTTGCTTCGGGTGCAATTTCGGTAACTTCAGGCGTAATTTCTGGATTGACGAGTGCCATAGGTTCAAGGGGTGTAATCGTATTCACAGCTAGATGTGCGCTGATGACTGTTTGTGCAAGATTAACTTGCGCTTGAATATCAGGGTTAAGTGTTGTCTGTGCTAATTGTGAGTTGAATTGATAGAGGGTGGCATAAGCATGTTCTGTGATGACCACATTGTTATCGAAAATATTATGGATGATAGCGATACTACTCGCTTGTGATAAATGCGTCGCAGCCGATTGCCATACAGCATTAATGCTGCGTGATGTTGCTGGTAGTTGTTCGAGTTCATTGAGTCGTGATTGGGTTTGATTAAGATGGCGTGTCACTTGTGCAGCAGGGGTACGTGTGAATACTATCGCAAGTTTTTCATAGTTTAGTTTGATAGGATAAAGCAAATCTCCCGGGATACTGCTAGCAGCAGCAGGTTGGGCAGCAAATCCAATCATGAGTGTGACCACCAATGTTGCAGCAATGCGTCCGAACCACGCGACAAAATCTGGATATATGATCGCTGTTGTATTCGGTATATGACTAAGTTGCCCTAAAATAGTTTGACGACTCGTGGGCGATAAGATTGGATGCCGATTATGTGTTAAACGGGCTGCTGCACGCAACAAAGGATCATCACCAGCAAGTGCGATATTTAGCGCCTTATCAGATGTGATGAGTGTATCCAATTGTTGATTGAATTGATATAAATCTGGCTCGTCTGGTGTCATGAGTTGCTGCAATCCAGTTTGAAAAATTGTCGTAATGGTGCGTTATATATAACGTGATAGCACGCTAAATGTTTCACAATTAGTATGAATTGCGCAATCCCTGTTATTTTTGGCGCATCTCATCAAGCACCTCTTGTTTCAAATCCCATAATTTTTGTGATAAGGATACATGATAAATATGCGGATTCACAATCCGACGCACACCGGGGTCAAGCTGGCTGATGTCATGTTGGCGTACTTGGCGCATGGTTTCAATGGATGGCGATTGATAGGTAATGTTACCATCTTTGACCACTTCAATATGTAAGTCTTCAATCATTGCGGTATCCTCGGCGCGGATGGTGCGATTCATGGTCATGCGTGACGGATGATGCAACTTAATGTCCTTATCTGTTGTTATAATTTCATCCGCAAGGGCAATTAAATCAACGGTTGCGCGGTCACGATCATCATAGATGCGATATGCGCGTTTATGACCCGGATTGAGTATCTTTTCGGGTGATTCGCTAATTTTCATCGCAGGTTTCCACTGGTTATCTTGATGCACAGCGACCAACTTATAAACGCCATCTAAAGCAGCATCACCACTCGATGTAATTAAGCGTGTGCCGACCCCATAAGTGAGCCGTTTGATAACGGTATCGGCATCGACATCATAATAAGGGGCTTCTTCTTGAATTTGGGTGATAATCTGCAACATGACGAGTTCATCCAAATTATTTGAGAGAACAATGGTTGCTTTAGGGAAACCTGCATCATCTAACATCTTAGAGGCGAGTACGCTCAGATGCGCTAAATCGCCAGAATCTAAGCGGATGCCAACAGGTTCGTGTCCCTTTTTTCGGATTTCTTCAAACACACGGATTGCATTCGGGATACCACTTTCTAAGGTATCAATCGTATCGACTAATAGTAAACAATCTTCAGGGTAGACATCAGCATATGCACGGAAGGCATCCAATTCTGTGCCACCCATTGCCATAAAGACTTGCACCATACTATGAGCGTGTGTGCCTTTAGGGGGATAACCCAATACATGAGAAATACCTGCATTCGATGTAAAATCTGCACCACCAATGAGGGCAGCGCGTGCGCCAGCGAGTGCAGCAGGACCTTGGGCGCGGCGTGCGCCAAATTCCAAGAGTAAGCCACCGCGTCCAGCTTGATGTACCCGTGCTGCTTTAGTCGCAATCAATGTTTGATAATTGAGCGTGTTCAGTAATTGAGTTTCCAGCAATTGTGCTTGTGCCAATGACCCCTGTATGGTTGTGATCGGTACATTGGGATGAATCACGCGTCCTTCGGGAATAGCATTGATCGTCAAACTACTGAAATTGCCATATTCTGCGAGCCATGCGAGGAAATCATCTGCAAAAATGCGTTTGCCATCACGCCCTGTCATACCCCGTAGTAAGTCAATTTCCTCATCACGGAAGCGTGCCTCTTTCATCCAATCAAGCAACCATTCTAAGCCTGCGTTGATGGCGTAGCCTGCTTGATGATCGCCATAATTGGGATAACTACGGAAGAAGTGGTCGAATAAGGCTTGCTGTTCGTGAATGCCATGCCGAAAATACAATTGTGCCATCGTCAGTTGATATTGATCGGTAAATAAAATACCTTCTGCGATTGATTTTTGTTTGCCGTTAATAAGACAAGCCTTTCGTATGCGTCTCGATATACGGCTATTGTATCATCAGTTGATTGTTTTCGGGTTAGGATGAGATATAGTCATTATCTATTTGAGGATGCTCCATGTCTTATATACCGCATAAGACACATTGTAATGTCCTAAAAGTTTTTATAGCGTGTAGGGGATGGACTTTAGGCGGGCGCAGACAGAGCAACGCCCCTTCACATCCTCTATTTTATTGATAGCCATGTTTATTTTTAAGTATTTTCCAGACTCTATAAATAGAGCTTTAGCGTTATTTATAGTGGCTAGATTTCTTTATTGAATTTACGACGGTACACACCAACCCAATAATTAATTCCAAGTGCGCCGATAACACCGGGGAGTACCCAAGGAATCCATGAGAAGCTGCCCAATAAGGCTATGTCACCGAGTTGCTGAACCAGTAAAGCCGTAACAGCACCAATCATACCGCCTAACATACGATCCATATGATAGTACCACCACCATTGTCGATCTTGGACAGGTTGGCGAAAAGCGCGTGCATCTTCCCAGAGTGTGGTATACAAAATGAAAATCCCGAACACAATACCGAGAACACCATAGTATTGTGTCCATGCGATAAGACCATATCCTCCTAAGACCATTACGCCCCAGATCAATAGATACAGCCCACCTGTTGTTGCGAGAATCAGTGCTACCCAATCAATCAATTTGGCATTTTGCCCATTCGCCCCTCGTTTACGATAGGTAACACGATACCCTGTAAATGTCATATAGAAAGCGAGAATTGAAATCCCAAATAAAAATGGGTTGAAGCGAAATAGAAACATAGTTGCTAAAGCGCTGATGAAGATGATAAACATCGACCAAAAAAATGTGAGTCCTGCGCGACGATGGTTTTTTCCACCTTTGTGGGTTCGCATGGCAACAATCCCACTGAGGATCGTAAGTGTACCAGCGATAACATGAACTAATAAAATACTGCGGTCTATCCATTCAGGTGACATAGAATAGTTGCTCCTCGGTTGTGTAACAAGATATTGCTAGTATGTAAGCAATCGTGATAATAGGGCAGTCCCGCGAGGGTCATAAAAATTATGACCCGCATTCATACTTGCTGAATGTAGAGAATTTGTTTTAAATGACAGTATGGAAACCTATAAAACAAATGCACGAATAAATCACAGCGAATCACAGGCGCTTCATGGATTAACCATGATAGGAATTGTGGTTACGATTACATTTATGATGAGTGGGGCATTGTCTTTTATGAATGAGGATAGTGCCGAACATATTGCAGCATGGTATTGGGGATTTTATGCTGCTTTGGGGAGTATCTATTGTGTGGGATTCTTCATTTGGGATGAATATGATAAATTATGGCGGAATTGGCTGGCACTCATCATTTTAACAAGCCTTGGGCTGAGTGTGATGGCATTTGTTCGTTTTCAAGGCTTAATTTTGTTTCTATTGATGCCCATTACAATGCAATCTGTTTTATTTTTATCTCGAAGAGGTGCTATATTATTCACCCTAGGGATCGTCTTATTAATTAATCTCATTCCATATAGTGTATTTCCTAATATTTTCTCAATCCAAGTATCCTTATGGATTTCAAATTTTGTAACTATTGGTGGCTTATATGGGGTTGGTGTTGTCATTCAGATTGCTTTGATTGAACAATTTCGGGCGCGTGCAGAAGTTGAATATCTGAATGAACAATTGCGTGATTATGCCCAACAATCAGCAGCACTCGCAGCATCCGAAGAAAGAAATCGTATGGCGCACACCATCCATGATTCAATTGGGCATGCTTTAACAGTCGTATCTGTACAACTAGAAGCCGCAGAACGCTTAATTGAGCGAGAGGAAATTGCGAAAGCAAGCCATGCTATCTATAATGCTCGCCAAGTCACACGCGAGGGATTGAGCCAAGTTAGAACCTCTATCAGAGGTTTAAAATATGATGGATTGGATGTATCAGATAAGTTGAGTCATGCGTTACAGACTTTATTATCACGCGTGATGCGTGATGATTGCACCACATCATTCAAAGCATCAACCGACGTATTAACACATCTGGATGCCTTGCCACAACAAACGCAACGGATTATTCTACGATCAATGCAAGAAGGCTTAACGAATGCACTCAAACATGCGTCACCAACAGAGATTCTACTGACCATAGAAATAATTCAGCAGACGATGCAACTCATGCTGACAAATGATGCGCCTCATATGCAATCAGGTTTTGGGAATCGGATTGGCTTGCAAAATATCAGGAAATCTGTTCAGGAAATTGGAGGAACAGTAACGATACAATCATTGGCAGATTGTTTTATATTAAAGATTGAGATTCCATATGAACAATAATATTCGCGTGCTTTTAGTGGATGACCAAGCATTGATGCGTCAGGGTTTAAAATTATTGCTTGATCTTGAAGATGACATTGATGTTATTGGCGAGGTTGCGAGTGGTGAAGCAGCGATCCAATTTGTTGCAGAAAATACAGTCGATGTTGTGCTAATGGATGTGCGGATGCAAGGTATATCTGGCATTGAAGCCACGCGCCAAATTCGGGTCAAATATCCTGATACTGCTATCATTATTTTGACAACATTTGAGGATGAAGATTATCTCTTCAATGGTTTAACAGCAGGGGCAGCAGGCTATTTGCTAAAAGATACATCTGCGGATCGTTTAGCAATGGCGATTCGGTCGGTGGCAGATGGTACTGGCTTTTTACAACCTGAAGCCGCCGCAAAAGTCGTGACTGCTTATCAGCAACTTGCTAATGCACCCCGTCAACGAGAAGAAGCGAATCGCAAGTTAATTAATCCTTTGACCGAGCGTGAGTTTGATGTTCTTGTTCAGTTGGTGAAAAATATGACCAATCGTCAAATTGCGGAAACCTTGTTTCTCACAGAAGGTACAGTCAAGAATTATGTGACTAATATTCTTAGTAAGTTGGATGTGCGTGATCGCAGCCAAGCTACTGTAAAAGCCAAGCAACTAGGGTTAGTCTAATGCTTGGCTTAATTATGCTCGTGAAAGGTGAGCCGTTAGCTTAAACGGGTGCGAGTGTCCCTGTGAAGATGATCCAGCAGAGGACTGATTTGGCTAACAAACTCAAAATAATATAAGCGCGTTCGCCGTATAGATAATCTGCCCAAGGACCCACTTTTTTATATTGTAAGACCATGTTGATGGCAAAAATATTGAAGAAAACAAACAAAGTCGGGACGATAGCATAGACAAATGCGGGTGGTCCAGCATCGCCATCACCTGAATTGACTGCACCAACGAAGTACAGCGTAATCACAACCCATGGAACAAACCCTGCAATACAACCATAGATGAAGGAGAGCCAATTTGTCTTTTCGGTGTGATAATTATGATATTCCATCATGATACCGAAAAGGTTCATCGTCGCATTGAGTGTGAAGATGAGCAGGATTGCGCCTAAATCCCAAAGTCCAATGAGCATACCAATGAGAACAATCATCAAGGACGAACTCAACGCATATTCGTAGAAACGAATCGGGTTCATGCCTTTTTTGAGGTTCTTCACATAGCTATCATAGCCAATGGTTGATAAGTAGAAATGAGCTACTGCTGAGATCAGCAAAAAGGTGGCAACCGCAGGACCAAAAGGCAATTCATAGAAGAGTTGTGGATCTGGTGTGAGTGCAAATGTTTCTGGGTTGAAGCTCAGATAATTGGTAAAAATCGGGTAGGTGGTATCGTTGCTGATAAAGATCATGAACAAGCCTTGAATCAGATGCAAGAGCCCCATAATCCCATTGAAACGACGTAATTTTTTAAATTTTATATCTTGATCGGGTGTGCCAACATCGTTGACGCTTACTGCTGCCATCAGATAATCTCCCTTTTTGTAAATTATATTATCCAGCATTGTAAATTGAGCGTGTGTTGCTGAATTTTCGCTATTTTAACAAGTGATACTTAATACAAAGGTGAGATTAGCTTAATAGTTGCCTATAGAAATATTATAGTAACTTTGATACGGATACAAAGTAATCATTACTCAGCAGATTCAACTAGTGTTGTGACTTTTTCTACTAAACTAGCGTATTTCTCAGGGGCATATGCGCCTGTATCTTGCCAGTAAATCGTGCCGTGACGGTCAATCAGCATGACGTAAATTTCAGAAACATCGTTGATATTCAAGGCACGCATGAAATCTGGTAAATTGATATAGAGCGTGATGGTATGATCGCGTACATCGTTATCGGTGATGCCTTGATACATCCAAAAATCGAGCATCTTGCGCCCTACTAGCGACATGGATTGTTTATCGAGTGTTGGCAATTCAAATACATCCAGTGCTTGATGTTCTTGCTTGAGTTTATCAAGATAGGGCAACCATGAATCAACATTAATTTGCTGATATTGTGTGAAAGCGACTAACACGACATTGTATTGCCCGTATAAATCTTGCGGCACTGTCCGTGCTTTGCCAGCAACGGTTTTACCGTCTAATGTTGGAAAAATCATGATGACCACCTCCTATTTTTGATAGTATATCAGGGGATGAGACTCTATTTAATCGAACATAGTATTAAATGATGACTAAGCCTCTAAAAATTAGAGGCTTTTCCCCTTTAAGTCGGTGGCTCGTATGGTTCCATCCCGCGTGTGACGATGGGTAAGCGTGGGTCTTTGTTTGTCCATGTTTCAGAAATCCATGCCAAGCGCGGGTCAACGGTGTGGGCGAGTGATTGCGCCGAGCCTGCGGTAACATTCAATGTATAAGTGGTGAAGCCTTGTGGCGATGCCATTGTATGGTAGCCTTTTGGCACAATCACAACATCGTTATGTTTCGCTGTGATGGTTGCATCAATTTCGGCATCATCGGTATATACCCGTTGCACACCAAAGCCATTGAATTTATCAAATTTATAGAAGAACAATTCTTCGAGTGCTGCTTCGGTGATCGTGCCGTTATTTTCGGTATGGGTATCATGCTTATGCGGTGGATAATGCGCCCAATTGCCTCCCGGTGTATAGATTTCACGCGCAGTCAGGCGATGACAATCAAAGCCCGGTTCGATGATGGTATTCACTTGGTAACTGGCTGACTCACCCCCATGAATTTGTGTTTTGCTATCTTTAGGCGTAATCAATTTCACTTTATGATCTTGATCGGTTGCTGCCCAGCACGATGCCATTGCAAAATCGTCAGTTAGCGCTTCAATTTCAAATTCGGTATTGCGTGGCATATAGATAGCATAAGGCATCCCTGTAAATACATCAGGACGGCGACCTACATCTACAAAATCACCATGATTGGTATGAATATCACACACGCCACCCAAGATGACCGCTAAATATTCGTAATCGCCAACCGTGATACCAAATGTTTTGCCTGCTTCTAAGCTGAGGGCAACCATATTCAGGTATTGCCACCCTGCTTGCTCGGCAGATAATTTGGCGAAAACACTTGCGCTCAGATCATTGGAACTCGGAAAATGTAATGTATCAGCAGTGTAAGGCATTGCGTTACCTCGTCATCATTGGATTAATAGAATTACTTATAAGTCGAGTGCATCCAGCACAGCAAACGGTAATAACACATCATCGACAATGTGGATCATACCATTACTAGCTTCGATATTTGTACGTTCAAACTCAATTGTGCCGTTCAAGAAAATACGTCCACTATCGTTGGTACGGACAAAAAAGGCTTGAGAGGGTTGCAAGAGCGTTACAATGCTTGTCCCTGATGCAGCTACAAAATCGTTGGATGTCAGGGTATCGTCAATCATATGATATTGCAAAATATCGCTCATCAAGTTTGCGTTGGATAGTAAACGGGTACGACTATAGCCGATTGTACTCAGCAAATTCAAGAAGGCTTGATCGGTTGGTGCAAGGAAGGTAACAGGATCAGCATCTACATTACCTAAACGATTGAGGATTTCTGTATCAACACTTTGCACGGCTTCGATGATAAAACTAAAATCATCTTCTGCATCCAATAGCTCAATAATTGAACGCTCGTCACTGGCATTGTTTGCAGCAGTGGGTGTTGGTGTCGTTGAAATAACAGGATCGCTATCGGATTGTTGATGGGTTTCTATGATGCGGACTTCGGGGACATTGACCGTTCCATAGAGGATAATCCAATAGAGACTCTCTGGATTGAGTGTTTGTTCATCAATATCAAATAAGAGAGCATCATCGTCACGGGTTTCATAGATTGTTAATCGACCCTCATCCGCATCAAAATCATCTTGTTCGATTTCAGCGTAAGATACGCCTTCAATTAAGACCGTATCATCAAGTGTTAAACTCACTGATGGCGAATTATCTAAGCCATTGAGGAACACAAGCCGCGTTTCATCATCATTCAACGATTTTAGATCATTGGTCACATCCAAAATCGTCAAGGTTTCATCTGCCACTGAGCCAATCAAAACTAAGGTTACGAAATCGTCATTCAGCAAAGTAAGATCAACATCGAATGTAATGGGTGTTTCATCATCAAGGCTGGTAATTGTCGCGGTATAAATCCCTTGTGATATAGGTGAAAAATTGGTCACTGTTTTATACGATATGCGATCAATGCTTAGATCATCTTCAATGGTCAGTTGAATATCAGGTGCATCGGTTGCAAAGTGTGCAAAACGGACATTGGCAGTCGCCCGATTGACCGCAGTTACTGTTGGTGCTGGTGTGGCACTGGGTGCTGTGGTCATCGTTGCGGTTGGACTCGGTGTGGCTGCGAGGCGCTCATCGAGCAATTCATTAATGACACGGTTGAGCAAGACATCGTTAATTTGATGAATGATGCCATTACTGGCGCGTATATCAACCGCTTCGACTTCGACCACATTATTGACCACAATGATATTATCATCTCCGAGACTAATGCCAATGAACGCATTGGGTAATTCGGTTGCGATAACTTGCCCATCACGAGTGCGAAGTTGAGTCGCGGTCAAGCGGGCATCAATCGTATGATAATTGAGCAGGGCAGTTACAATATCGCTATCGGCTAATAAATCCGCTAGATCAACATTAAGCGCATTTTCCAGATTACGAAAAGCGCGGTCTGTTGGGGCAAGGAAGGTATATGCGCCAGTGCCACGCAATTGTCGCCGAACAAGCGAAGATGACTCAATGAATTGATTTAAGATCGTAAATTCTAAACCACTGTCACTTTGTTGTTGGATAATATTTGCAATTGAACCACCACTTTGTGCCTGTGCTGGTATAAGTCCTAACGTTAAAATTGCAAAGCAAGTTAGAAACAAGCCCACTCGCTGCATGAAGTACTCCAAATCACTGATTGATAGATGTTCATTATATCGGTGTGTTTAGAACTTAGCTACGGGGTCTTTAGTACGGGCATGACATCGTAGCGATATTCTGTCATTAAATAACGGCACAGATGAATGAGATTATTGAAATTTGGGGGTGAAAATTATTTACTATTTGATGTGACGCAGACATTTTAAATAGTTGTCTCAGATTAGAACGCTATCACCTCATGAGCCAGTAAGCACCTCAGCTAGTCAGCATAAAATCATTCACACAAAACGATCTGACATTGTT
>JBAUIA010000177.1:0-18172 GCA_049680565.1 Phototrophicaceae bacterium | reverse complement strand
GTATAGCGTATTCCGATAAATCTGCACGATTTCATCAACGGTATTTCAGGCTAATCGCATCAAATACAATCATCTTCGACTCAAGTCGAAGCCTCGCAAATTACGGTCGATAAATCGAACTAGTGACATTTATTTCACCGATTAGAGCAAGACCTGACTTGAATGACGTGCAAAAGTTGCTTAGAAATGTGTGTGATGATCCGTTTTTTCCCACCTTTTCTTTATGATCATTGCGTCGCTACACTTCAAATACTTTTAATGCAATTGCGCTGACGGTATTTCTATAATGACGCATATATCGTGCGAATTGCATCTCATTATTTCGTGACATTTTTCGATAAATTATTATTCTTGATAGATCTATACGTATAGATCATTTTATTTGGATGTTTTGAGTCAAAAATTTCGTTTTTTGCAAAAATTCCTTGTTAATTATTATGATAAGTTATCCCAAATTTGACTCAAAAATCGGGTTCGTTTAATGAGTTATCCCAAATTTTAATATTTTCATAACCTAAAATATTTTTCCCAATCGTAATATTATCTCATAATAGTGTGGGTAATGTGGGATATTAATAGGTCAGGATAGGTAAAATTTAGATTATTTTTTTGCGAATGTGGGATAATTTGTAATGTTAAATTTTTGTAATCTTTAACGTAAGAATAAGGAGTTATCCCAACCTTAAAATTTTTGAATTTGCCCTTGAATCATGTTGAGTGTCTGGCAAATTTTGGGTATACTTGAAGTTACCTACGAGTTCAATAACTCTTCGGCTGATTCAAAGCCACTTAGGGGATGATCGTTATCAGCTTGCACCCCAGTTGATGGCGACTACAAAAATGTATGGGCGACATAAAAGATAATTTTATTGTGGCAGAAGGTCAATTTACCTTCTGGGGTGATTTTATTGTCTCTGTTAATTTTTAGATCATGAGTGAGTAATAGATTATTAACACCTAAAGAAAGAGTGCTGTAATTGTGATACCGCAAGATGCTTGGAACGCCACCTACAACCAACTAGAACTACAACTTGACCGTGCGAGTTTTGATACTTGGCTGCGACATGCTGTGTTGTTAGGCGTTGAAGAGGGTGTCTATATTGTAGGGGTTCACAATAGTTACGCGCAAGATATGCTCCAACACCGTTTATACCGTAATGTACGGCGGGTATTGAGTGATGTGCTTGGGCAAGTTACAGAATTGCGCTTTGATGTTAGCAAAGAAAAACCAGTCGTTACACACACTCAATCTAACAATGAGACCGCGCCATTATTCCGTTTTATGCAACAGCAACAATCCATGCCGACCTTGCCCGAAACCTCCGAATCGGGGCAAAAACCATATGATTTTGCAGATCGCATGGCAGCCCAAGATGCGATTGATTGTGACCTCAATCCAAAATTGACCTTTGATCGCTTCATTGTCAATAAGAGCAATCAAGTGGTGTATGAAGCAGCACTGGCTGTCGCGGAATACCCTGCGACGATGTACAACCCCTTCTTCATTCATGGCGGTGTTGGTTTAGGTAAAACCCATCTATTGCAATCGATTGCTCACATTTGCCAACAACGTGGTTTACGAACCTTATATATCCCATCTGAAATTTTTACGAATGATCTGGTAGCTGCGATTCGATCACGAACAACCGCGATGTTCCGTGAAAAATATCGCTCAGTTGATGTTCTGCTGATGGATGATATTCAATTTATTGGTGGTAAAGAAACCACGCAAGAAGAATTTTTCCATACGTTTAATGCCTTGGTTAATTTCAATAAGCAAATTGTCTTAGCGAGTGATCGCCATCCGCGTGAATTAAAAACGCTCGAAGACCGTTTGCGCTCGCGCTTTCAAGGTGGCTTGGTTGCCGATATTTCAGCACCTGAATTTGAAACGCGTGTTGCAATTATGCAAATGTGGGCACAAGAACGTGGCGTAAAATTAGGGCATGATATTATCGACACCGTTGCACTGCGTGCGCCTAAAAATGTGCGCGAACTCGAAGGTGTATTCAACCAGATTTTAGCGCAAACACGCTTTGGTAGTGGTGAGATTGCGCTGCCGCGTGTTGAAGATACCCTCGAACGCTTCAACAATCCGCGTGAACGGGTCACATTAGAAGAAATTATTAACGTAACGGCTGAAAAATTCGGCTTTCGTCCTGATGAACTCATCGGTAAACGACGTACAGCCCGTATTAATAAAGCACGTCAGATGGCGATGTATCTCTGCCGTGACTTAACCGAATCCTCCTTGCCACAAATTGGTGTTGCTTTTGGTGGACGTAGCCACACAACCGTATTGCATGGTATCAATAAAATCGAAGAAGAATTGCAACTCGATAGCATCCTCGATAAGCGCATTGGAAAAATACGGAAATTATTGCTCACAGGTGAGTAATATAAATCCACTGTGTTTTCCCAATTACGAGACATCCTAGCTTAGATACTAATCTCCTGATTGACTCATGACTTTTTATAAGCGCTCTCTGGCAAGCATTGCTATTACAATCCCATTGATGAATGATGAATGGACGGCAGTCCGTTTGTGAGTGTTTGCTGAAAATTTGCGGTGATTGCGCTATAAAACTGGTACAGTCTTATCAGTAATTGAGTGAGTATATAAGGGAGACAACTCAATGACAGATAAGTATCAGGGGAAAGTCGATGATCGCACTTATGCAGGTGAGGATGTCGATATTCAATACAGTTTAAAACGCTGTATCCACGCAAAAGAATGTGTCAACCATTTATCACAAGTCTTTGATGTTAATAAGCGTCCTTGGATTGATGCCAATGGTGCATCAGGGAATGCTGTTGCCCAAGTCATTGATTTATGTCCATCGGGGGCATTGCATTATACCCGCAATGATGATGGCGACTCCGAAACAACACCCGAAATCAACCAGATTATTCTATGGCACGATGGTCCTTTACAAGTCAAAGGTGATTTGGCTATTCAAGGCGCGACTGTTGCGATTGAAGATGAAACGCGTGCAACCTTATGCCGTTGTGGTGCATCTGCCAATAAACCATTTTGTGATAATACCCATAAGAAAACAGGATTTGTTGCAGAAGCCTTTACGCCTAGTAAACCTGTCGATACCGATGCTGATACAAGTGGCAAAGTGACCCTTACAGCAACTAAAAATGGTTCGCTAAAAGTTGAGGGCAATTTCCGTATTGAAAATATAGCGGGTGACATCTTATATACAGGGTCGAAAACATGGCTCTGTCGTTGTGGTGGCAGCAGTAGCAAGCCATTTTGTGATGGTACACATAATACAAATGGCTTTGAAGCAGAATAGGAGTTGATGATATGTCTGATGATTTAACTGTGGTACGTAATGAAGAAAAAAATCGCTTTGAAATTGATCTCGGTGATGGCTTGGCAATGGTTGAGTATATGATCGCAGGTCAAAATATCGTCTTTACCCATACCGAAGTACCCGTTGGGCATGAAGGCAAGGGGATTGCATCCAAAATGGCATATCAAGCGCTGGAATATGCTAAAGCAGAAGGCTTGAAGGTACAAGCGCTGTGTCCTTTTGTGAAAAAATATGTTTCAGAACATCCTGAATATCATGATATGACATGGGGTTTTGAGAAGCGTTAATCGGGCGCATAAGCCACTTATAATTTGCTAAGATCACTATCATCGGATAAGCCCGATTTCTAAAGAAACAACATAATAAAACGCTAGCCTCCGAATTTGTTCGGAGGCTAAAAAGCGTATCTTAGACCTAAATTATGACATAACAACTTCTGGCGCTTCTAAGGTTTCAGGTTCGTCAGTACGCCCAGAACGCTCACGGGCATGAACACTATCTTTGATGTTAATGTGTTGTACCCCTTTTGCATTTCCTAGTCCAAATTTAGGTAAATTTCCATAAATGCACTCGTATTCATTGGCATGAACCATATAGGTTTCGTGCCAAATGCCAATATCAGAATTTAAGCCAACCTCTTTATAGAAACGTATCCAAGCTGGGTAATGTTCGTTATCACGATTACGTGAGTAGCGTTCTAAATCATCAAATGATCGCCAATAACTAATCAAAACCGTTTCTATTGGAAAAACACGGAAAAAATTCTCTCCTCCTAAAAAGCCTGATGTAGGATTCGCATTTAATTCGCGTTGCATAGCGCCCATTGCATCCCCCAACCAACGAGCGCGTAGTAAATCTTTGATACCAAAGCGTGAGCCAATTAAAAATACAACGAAGTCACCCTTGATGTTGGCGGTATAGCGTCCATGATAAATTGATTGATCCATGATATGATCTCCTTTTGATAAACCGAACACCGTTCGGTAATGGGCAAAAAAATTTACGAACGTTGCTTGAGACCGAGCAATACACGTCGGAGTGCGTCACGATCTATCTGCTGAAAATTTGCAGGAAATTCTGCTAATGCTGTTGTTTGCAAAACTGCCATTCCATGAACGATTGACCATAAAGTATAAGCCATTTCTTGTACACCGAAGCCGTCTCGTTCGACAAAATAGCCTTGCTCAATCCCAATTTGAACACCTGTGAGCAAAATACCATATGCCCCTTCTGTAGGAGGACTATCGGACATATCTTGTTCACCAGCTTGTGTAACCAAGCCTAAGCGAAAATAAGTTGTTTCTTCACGCGCAAAGCGAATATAAGCCAATCCCATCTCGACCATATAGACTTCATAGGGCTGGTCTTGCGGAACACTTGATAAATAACTAGCTAATTTATCATCGGCAATTTGACACAAAGTCGTAATGAGATCATCTTTATTATCGAAATATTCGTATAAGCCTGCTGGACTATATTTGACCTTACGCGCAACGGCTCTCAGCGAAAATTTATTGATGCCATCTCGATCAATAAGCATCATTGCTGCTTTGAGTATTTTGGCGCGTGTTGCATCATGGCGTTCTTTGCGTGCTGACATCATTATCCGAACATTGTTTATTTACCTAACATTGTTCGGATTATATGCGAAATGAGTTAAGGTTGTCAACTATTTTGAGAATTTAGATTCTTTAGAGGAAATATACACTCTCTTAAAAATTTTGTTTTTTATTTAAAAATCAGCATCAAAATACTATCACAAGAGGTCATAAGCTGTTACAATAGCTAAAAATAATCAAAATAGTGAAAGTAGATCATCAGATGCCAGAGGTTAGTTTTCGTAAAATTGATGCAAATAATTATAAAGAGGCACTCAAGCTAAAAGTGAGTGAGGCACAAATAGGGTTTGTTGCACCCAATGAGCGTTCATTGCTGCAATCGGCGTATGAAGCACCTGATAGCTCGACACCGTATGGGGTCTATGATGGTGAGACAATGATTGGCTTTTTGTTGACGAGTCATAGTGATGATGATCCCGATACCTTATGGGTTTGGCGTTTTATGATTGGTGAAGATTACCAAGGTAAAGGCTATGGCAAATCCGCCATGAAAAAATTGATCGCTGATACGCAAGCAGAAGGTAAATTTACAGCGATTCGCCTGAGCTATATGCCAGATAATATTGTCGGGCAGCATGTTTATGCCAGTGTTGGGTTCACCGAAGAAGGTATCAAGGAAGATTGGGGCGAGATGGTTGCGGTCTGTGATTTAAGTCAGTCATAAGCATCATTATCAAACCCTTTGGCTCACCTGCTTGCGGTTTGAGGTTTCTCCGTTATTATCATGTTCAAGATTAAGAATATTTTTTACTTTTTACGAGATAAAGGACATGATAGATGGCTGCTGTAGGTGTCGAAAAATCAAAAGATCGTGAGCTAAAACTCATCAATAAGCTAGCATTTGGCTTTGGTGATGTTGCAGGGGCGGTGTATGCTGCCTTATATGGCTTTTTTATGTCAGCTTTTTTGCTAGATGTGGCAGGCTTGCGTCCGGGAGCAGTCGGTCTTATTTTGGGTTCATCCGTTATCATTGATGCCTTCACTGATCCTTTCATTGGCTCATTATCAGACCGCACCAAAAGCCGTTGGGGACGCAAGCGCCCGTGGTTATTATTTGGCGCAATACCGCTAGGGATTGCATTTTTCTTGCATTGGCTTGTGCCACCGCTCGAAGGCGCAATGCTGGTAGGATATTATTTCGTTATATCGAACTTATTGCGCTTGGCATTTACAGCCGTCAATATTCCCTACACTGCCCTAACGCCCGAAATGACTCGTGATTTCGATGAACGTACACAACTCAATACATATCGGTTTATGTTCTCGATTGTTGGGAGCATTATCGCAGTCGTCTTGCATCCGATTTTAGTTGATCTTGGGGGTGGCGGATTAGCGGGTTATGCTATGAGCGCAGGCATTTGGATGGTCGTCATCATCATTGCGACACTGGGATGCTTTGCTGGTACATTTGAATTACCCGCCACTCAACCAATTAACCCAAAATCATATAATTTCATCCAACGCTTGCAGATTGTATTCAGCAACAAGCCTTATCTGATGGTGACAGGGATTTATCTGCTCAGTTGGCTAACTTTACAATTCATTCAGGCGAACCTATTACTCTATACGCGCTATTGGTTGGATGCGGAAGATCAATTTACGATTTTTGTTGCCTTGATTCAAATTGTGGCAGCGATCTTCTTACCAATCTGGACAATTGCCAGTGGCAAAATCGGCAAAAAAGGGGTTTATCTGGCTGGTGCAAGTATCTGGATTGTGACCTTGATAGGTTTATATTTTATCCAACCGGGGCAAGCTAATTTGCTGATGGTAGCGAGTGCCTTTGCTGGGATTGGTGTGTCAGTTGCCTATCTTATCCCATGGAGCATGGTACCTGATACGATTGAACATAACGAACTCGAAACAGGCGAACGTCAAGAAGGTGTTTTCTATGGCATGTTTGTCTTTTTACAAAAATTAGGACTGGCAGCAGGGCTTACATTTTCTAATTTTGCCTTAGAAGCAGCAGGCTATGTTAATGCCGAAACCATTGATGGCGTTCAGCAATTTGTAGAACAACCCGAAAGCGTTTTAAGTACCTTACGGATCATTGTCAGCCTCGCGCCTGCTGTTATTCTTGCATTGAGCATTCCAATTGCGCTTATGTATCCGATTACCCGTCAGCGCTATGACGACATTCAAGCAGCATTAGCAGAGCGTAAAGGGTTATAAAATTAAACATACTGGATAGCGAAAATGCCGTCCAGTATGTTCTTATGATGAAATCAAACCAACATCGCGCAATAAAGTGAGCGAATCCGCTAGACCATCATAGATACGATATTGCTCTTTGGGATTGGTAATGGCTTTCCCTGCGGATAAACACAGCCAACCATCATAGCCTGATGATCGAATCGCGTCGGCAATTTTTGCCCAATCATAGACCCCTTGACCCGGTAAGCGTCCGTTGCTATCCGCCAAATAGAGATAGCCCATGCGCTTGCCATGTGTCACCAATGAGTCGATCACATCGGCTTCTTCTAACGCCATATCGAATAAATTCGGGGCAATGCGTACATGTGGATTATCTTTAATAGCATCGCTGAATTTGACCGCTTGCGGAACAGTATTCATGAAGGCAGTGTGATAGCGATGACGCGGTTGCATGTGGAGTGTTGTTCCGAGTGCATAGGCTAAGTCTGAGACAGTGCGTAAAAGCCAAATCATCAAATCGCTAGAAATTTCTTCTGCGCTACGATGTGGTGTCAGATCAGGGGTAGCGAGTGTGCCCCAATGTGGCACAAATACAACATTCGCACATTGCAAATCAACCGCAGTCGCCATCGCTTGACGCATCTTACTAATGGCAGCTTCACGCATTTCTATATTAGGGGATAAATAACCATCCATCGCCCCTAAATGCACCGATGCCACCTCTAAATTTAATGTATTGAGCGCCCCTGCAACCTCTAACAAACGGTCATCTAGCCCTTGCGCCCAAAGCTCAATGCCATCAAATCCGAGGTCTTGCGCCATTTGATAGCGTTCGGAGGCGCTACGTGCAGGGAGCATATCTGCTTGAATTGCGAGTTTCATAAGATTACTTTCAATAGTTTACGATATGACCACAATCGTTGTTAAACTTAATTGAGTCTACAAACTCAGAGATACAAACATTTGTGAAATCAAGTATCATTCCATCATGGTTGGGACATTACCAAAGACAACCTTCACGGGCTGTTGGGGTGCTGCCCAGTTCACGCCATTGAGAATAACTTGTTGGATTTCGGCTTGTTGATAAATAGGATAGGTTTCGTGACCGGGGCGGAAGTAAAAAATCTTGCCCATTCCGCGATGATAACAACAACCACTGCGGAACACTTCCCCGCCTTCAAACCAACTGACCAAAACCAGTGCATCAGGTTCAGGAATATCAAAATGTTCCCCATACATTTCCGCTTTGGGGATTTCGATATATTCGCCTAAACCATTAGCAATTGGATGCGCTGGATTAACCACCCATAAGCGCTCTTTTTCGCCTACTTCACGCCATTTGAGATTACAACTTGTCCCCATCAGCCGTTTGAATACCTTACTAAAATGTCCACTATGGAGAACAATCAAGCCCATGCCTTGTAAGACACGCGCTTGCACACGATCAACAATTGCATCATCGACTTCATCATGTGCTTTGTGTCCCCACCAAATCAACACATCGGTTTGATCGAGAACAACTTGTGTTAAGCCATGCTCAGGTTCATCGAGGGTTGCTGTGCCGACATCATAACCTGCATCGGATAAAAAGCCTGCTATCACGCTATGAATGCCATCAGGATAGATAGCAGCAACGATCTCACTCTCTTTTTCGTGCCGAAATTCATTCCAAACTGTAACGCGCATTATGAATCCTTATGAATAATTTGACCAGTTTCGCTTGATTCGATGACATCAAAGACCATTTGCAAGGTTTTGACATTATCTTGAACGGTTGTTTTAGGCATTGTGCCATTGACCACATACTCATTGAGTTCATGTGCCAGATATGGTTGACGGCTATATGCCATCTCAATGGGGTCACGATGTTCAGACGGTTTGTAGGTGAAGTTTTTATCGTGCAAGCCATCATGCATCTGAATGGTAATCATATCATTGACATAGGCTAATGAGCCTTTTTCACAATCAAAGCGCCAATCGCCATCGAAGGAGGTGGTTAAGCCATTAGCAACCCATGATGCAGCATACGCAACATGCACATCTTCGGGGAAGGTCATTAAAGCATGTGCCGACATTTTGCCTGATAAAGTATTCCAACTGGGACTCCATGATTTGCCATAGAGTGTCGTTGGCTCACTGCCGAGGAAGTAGCGTAATAAATCAAAATGATGCACCGCCATATCATTCATCAGTGGATACGGCATATCAGCGCGAAATCCTGTAAATTTAAAGCCCCAATAATGCTCAACTGTCACAGCATCAATTGCACCAAGTTCGCCACTATCCAAAATTTGCTTGACGGTATATAAGCCCGGTTTATAGCGATAATCTTGGGTAATCATATACATCAAACCACTTTCATTTGCCATACGGGCTTGTGTATAGGCATCTTCGAGTGTTTCGGAGAGGGGTTTTTCTGCCATCAGTGGCAAGTTGGCATCAATGCACGTTTGCAAGGTTTCGATGCGGTATTCAGGGGGGATAATAGAAATCACCGCGTCAGCTTCAACGCGTGATAAAGCATCAGGTAATGTTTTAAAAATAATATTTTCATCAAGCTCATAAGCTGTTGCTTGTTCTTGTGCGATTGTGTCATTAACTTCGACAAATCCGACAAAATCAATAAAAGGTAGTGGACTTAGGCGTTCTAGCCAAGCATTGCCCATACCGCCCATTCCCATTTGGATAATCCGCATTCTATTCACTCCTCAAAAGGACACTATGATCTGCATTAGTGTGACACTTTTGTGAGTTTTGTGCTATTCCCAATTGGTTGTATTTTTACTTACTGATGTTGCAGTAAGATTCGACAAGTAATTCAAATAAACATGGCGATCAATCTGGTAGACGACGTGTAAGGGCGTTGCTCTGTCTGTGCCAAGCGGGAGAACATAAAGTCCATCCCCTACAATTTTAAAAAACTAATCAAAAGTTACATTCAGAACGATGAACTTTACATTATCTTGTTCATGTTATGGCAAAAATACGGTAAAGTTAATTATCATTGCATGACAAACACAATCACTTAATCAGCAAATCCATTACCTGAAGCCAAAGATAGAAAGTAAGCACGATGTATGATCGCCCAACCTTAACTGAACTCCTGAGTGCCTCTATCCAGCATTTTGAGGAAAAAGTTAAACCTGTTACAAAAACGATTAATGCCCAACTGTATTTTCAAACACTTGTCGCAATTAATGTGTTACGGATTGCCAAGCAAGAATATGCCATGCGCCCGTATCATTTGCGTGCCGAATGGACACGGCTTAATATGGTCATTGGCAAAGATTTAAAACCGATTGATAATGATGATGACCTCGAAGTTGCCATCCAAGCTGCGAATATCAAGTTATGCGAGCGCATCCGTCAAGGAGAATTTGATGATGACTACGCCCTATTCCAGCATCTGATTGCACGCACGACAGAACAACTTGATGTTGCCAACCCTAAATTTTTACAAGCCATTCGTCTTGAGGAAAAACAACAAACTGATGATTAAGCCTTATAAATCCATGATTCATTACCGAACCGTGTTGCTTTTAGTATTCATTGGGCTTATCTGGAGTCCTATTAGCGCACAAGATGACGCAGAAGCAACCGAACAAGCCCCGCCTCCTCAAGTTGGTGTATTGCGTCAAACCGATGGTGTAAGCGATGGCTATGTCTTATTTAGCCCAATACCTTCTAATATTGCTTACTTAATTGATAATGATGGACGGTTGGTGCATCAATGGCAAACAGAATTTCCAATTTTATCGCCGTATTTACTCGAAAATGGGGATTTGCTAGCAACAACCACTTTGCCCAGTGAAGGACAATTTCCAGCAGGGCGAACGGGGCGCATTGTACGCCTCAATTGGGATGGGGATGTTATCTGGCAATATGAGCTTGAGGAGCAATCCAACGAGCAGATTCATCATGATATTGACGTGATGCCCAATGGTCATATCCTCATGAGTATTTGGGAAGCCGTTAGTTATGATGACTTAGCCACGTATGGCATTGATACAACAGCGTTAGAACCTGATTCAACGCTGTACTACGACAAAATTGTGGAAATTGATCCTGCAAGTAATGAGACCATTTGGGAATGGCGCATGCTGGATCATACCGTGCAATCATTTGATGAATCGCGTGATAATTTTGGGGTCATAGCAGCTAATCCTCACTTGATTGATCTCAATTATAATGAGCGAACAGCCAATACCCGTGACCGTAGCCATATTAATGCCATTGATTACGATGCTGAAAACAATCACATTATTATTAGCGCTCACTTCCAAAGTGAAATTTGGGTGATCGATTACAATACAGGGGATTTAATCTATCGTTGGGGTAATCCGCAAGTGTATGATCGTGGCTTGCCTGATAATCAGCAATTATTTGGTCAACATAACCCGACTTGGCTCGATAATGGCAACATCTTAATCTTCAATAATGGACATGCAGATTTACGCCCCTATTCGAGTGTGATTGAAATTACACCACCCCGTAACGCACAAGGCGGTTATGATTTATTAGACGGGGCTGCTTATGCACCTTTTGAGCCTACATGGGAATATGCCCCAAATGATGCCGATGAATTTTATGCGCGGAATTTATCAGGCGCACACCGTTTAATGAATGGCAATACTTTTATCACGGATGGACCTAATGGGCGCTTCGTTGAAATTGATGCGGATGGCACGGTTGTCTGGGAATATCTGAGTCCATTTTGGTCGAACAATGAAAACCCACGCCCCGTTTCCATCTTTAGAGCAACACGCTACCCTGCCAATTATCTCGCATTTGAGGGACGTGATCTGATAGCTGGTAATGTGTTGCCATATCGAATACGTTAAATCCTTTTTAATGCTGCCATAAAAAAAACGGGCATCCGCAATGGGTGCCCGTTTTTTTCTTTTATCTCTTGTTGAGAAGGGTGTCTTTACTCAGGGTAGTAATAATATGGCTCACAATCACCGAGATTAACAACATCTGAACCTGATTGAACCTGTATGCTCAAAAATCCAGCATAATCTGAAATCGTGGTTGCGCCTGATGCGCCAGCAAATATAGCCGAATCTGGATTTGCGTACCCATCGACCCACGAAATTGTAACATTGCCTGTGGAAGCGTTACTCCAACTAATGGTTGCATCCACCCCATCAACGCTGACACAACTCGTTAGTGTTGCGGATAAAGATGAACTTTCTACTACAGGAACTACTGGCGGATTGAGTTCGCCTGTACGCACCAGATTGGGTGAACGGAATGTAACGCAGGCATAATCAGTTATATTTTGATAAGCACGTACTTCCCAAGTGAATGCGCCACCTGTATTGGTATCTTGACCAAGATTGAGTGTTAACTCTGTTGCGGCTGTACGGAACTGATTGACTTCGATGCCATCATTATTATAAAAGACGACCACATAATCTATATTAGCGCCTTGTACTGCTGCCCAACGGAAGGTCTGAATCCCTGAATTGACAGGCGACAAGGGGCTTAATAATGCAAAGCTATTGCAATTCGCACCTTGTACTTGGGATGTGGTTGATGTTATCGCTGATCCACCACCTGTATTCACAATCGGTGCGATCAATGGATTGGTACAGGTTGTTGTAATTTGATAATTTAACAAACTGAGCGGTAAACTTTCCAGCAAGCAATATTCATCGACATAGCCTTCAAATGGTGCAGGTGAGCTTGGGTCGCCGACAGCAATCGGTAGACCATTTTCATCTTCTTCGACAATAAATTGTGTAAACTGCCCGGGGAGTAAATTAACCCCATCGACTTCAATGTTGCCTGAAATAGCAATGACCTGCATATAAATTTGTCCGTCTTCGCCTTCAACAAAGCGGAGTGCTAGTGTTGATCCAATATGAATATCGACTCCATTGACCGTAATATCGACTTCGATATTTTCAGGTCCTTGTACCAGTAACACATCATCAGGGACTTCTTCACATTCAGGTTGTCCGATGCCTGTACGAAGATAGAACGATTGCATCGGTGTTTGAAGCTGATTACTCAAGACTGGCAATTCATCTAAGCCTTCGGCAGTATCATCAATAACAGTACGGCTGATCCACGCAACACGATCTGTATACGCAATCCGTAACCATTGCCCATCCGCAGATGTACCATCCGCAATCAAGACTTCATCAGGACGTGCGCCACCAAGAACGTTAAAGTTTAAGCCTGCACCACTGCGGATATTCGCACCAGCCGCCGAGGTCACAACAATTTCAATGCCATCACTCGGTTGGAAGGCATTGTCAGGGTCTACCGTATTCCCGACCTCAACATCGCCTAAGAGTACAAATGTGACACTTTGTCCCGGTAAGGTATTGGGTAAATTCGCTTGGATATTCATCAATGCCACACCCCAAATATCATTGGCGACATCAAGGGCAGCCGTTTGGATGGTGGCTAAATCAACAATTTCTGATACATCAGATGGTTGCGTGAAGAAATCAGCGCTGACTTCATCAACAAATGAAGCACTGACTTGATTAAAGCCATAGCATACTTGATTGCGACCTGTTCCTTCGCAATTATCTTCAACCGCAAAAAGGGCATCTTCTAATAAGCCTGTACAGCTAGCACCTTGTGCTGCTATCACAACAACACTCAAGAGTGTGATTACAATACTCCAGAGTGAATGGCGCGTTACCTGTCGCATCATATAGATAATCTCCCAAAATAAATAATGCCTAACAAATATCCATTATAAAGTGTAACGAATCATTACGCTTAACAAAATGGTTTGGATTGTGCACAATTAAGGGCAATATCTCTATAAATAAGCCGATGATTGCCCTACGGTGCTTACGCTAGTTCTTCAATACGGAAGTAACTCAAGCTATCGCGCATATCATCGACATGATCCATTTCTAAAACGAGATCAACATCAGGGTTCACACGCCGAATCATGGGCAACAATTGATGATAATCCAGCACGCCTTTTTCCCAATTAAACCCATGATGTTCATCAATGATGCCATTGTTATTGTTCATATGGATTTCAGTCAACCAAGGTTGCATGGTTTGTAACCAATATTCAAATGGATATTGGGGCGAGCTAAAAATATGGGCATGTCCAACATCGAGGCAGGTGCGTAAACGTGGATGATCGACATCACGCAGTAAATCCGCAATGATAGTTGGATCAAATTCCCACATATTCTCTAGTAAAATCGTGATGCCATGTTGATCGGCATAATCCGCAACAGGTTTCCAAAATTCAACATTGCGTGCGTGCCAACCTTCACGATAGAAGGTGTTATGGAGTGAGCCAATAAAATTAGCATGGAATACAACTTGCTTGGCACCTAAATCGGCTGCAATGCGAATCGCATGGCTATACCGTGAGACACAGACCGCATTAATGCGTTGATCGGGACTACCACTCACCATATCCAAAAAAGGACCATGCAAGGTTATATCGCCTGTTACAGGTTTCAGGCGTTCTTTATATTCAGCAAGCGTCACACGCCAATCGGAATCGAGTGTATCTGGAAAGGCGAATGCCATAACTTCAACCCCAACCCCTTTTTCGATGGCGAGGTCGATGGTTGCTTGTGCATTATGAATCCCTGCACTGAGGATGACGTTATCTACCATGGGTATAACCTAAATCTATGAATTATCGACTATAACTTCAGTTTACAATAGATTTGTAAACTGTAACTAAATGTTATGTATGAAAGGTGTGCATATCTGGTTTGAATTTGCGTACACTCATAAAAAGTTTTTACACTTAGGGGCTGGAAGCGCTTAATTTACAGGCTCGAAAAGTAATTAGGCATCCATTAAAATGAGAACTCAACATACAAATGTTGCTATGCACCCTACACAGTGTATAATCAATTATATGATTGCAAATGTGTTGCGAAGTGGATAAACCTCATGATCGAAGTAGAAGTTAATAGTATCCGCGTCAGCTTGATGAGCCAACATCGTGTTGTTTTGCTCAAGGACATCAATACTGAAAGATACCTGCCTATTTTCATCGGACAATACGAAGCCGATGCTATCAGCATAGAGTTACAAGATAAGCGCGCCCATGACCGTCCGTTGACGCATGATCTACTCAAGAATTTGATTGAAAATTTGGATGGCGAAGTCGTCCATATCTTGATTAATGATATGCGCCGTGATATTTATTTTGCGCGGATTGTCGTCGAAGTGAATGGTGAACAACGCGAAATTGATAGCCGTCCGAGTGATGCTATCGCCCTCGCTGTTCGCACTAAATCACCGATTTTTATCAGTGAAGCGGTGATGGAACGTAGCGGTGTCGAACCTGATGAAGAAATTGAACTGACAGATGAACCGAAGCAATTGCCCTTCAATCGGAGTGAGCCAGCGCGTGATATTCCAGAAGAATTGCTAGATGACCCCATCGCCGATGCTGAACCTGTGGCGGATAATGAATTTAGCGCCTTTGCTGATTTCGTGAACTCACTTGATCTCGATGAATTGGATGATTCTGAGGAGAATTAAACCTCATCGCATTTCTAAGATGCCATTTTAAGCGATGAACACACTTGTTCATCGCTTTTCGTTTCTACTTGATATGACATATATACCATCATCTGAAACAGTGATACGGATACTAACCCTATTCACCTATTGCAGATGATCTAGCGACCTATCATAATATTTATTACCCAAATGAAACTAAAATACATTGCGAAAAAGCAAATCTGAACGACAATAAACAGTCAGTCCTTACAGAAAGTCACGACACAGCCTATGTCTATGCCACCTAATGCAAATCTCGACCCCGGCGCACCCTTTAGCCAAGAAGCCGAAGAAGCCGTTATCGGTTCAATTCTGATTGATCCATCGGCTTATGTATCGGTTACAGCATTCTTGCGACCTGATGATTTTTTCTTGCTCCGTCATCAATATATTTGGCAAGCCTTTGACCGCATCAATAATCGGGCAGATCCAATTGATCTCATTACTCTCGCTGAAGAACTCGAAAACATGGAGGTTCTTGATAACATCGGTGGGCGAGCTTATTTGGTGCAATTGCTCAATAATACAGGCACATCGGTTTATGCCGAAGTCTATGGGCGCTTAGTTGAGCGTACCTCTATTCGGCGTAAATTGATGATTACCGCCGATGAAATCAAAAAATTGGCAATGGATGAAGCGCTCAATATTGATAGCGTGGTCAGCCAAGCCGAGAGTAAATTATTTACGGTTACTGAAACCCAAGTTCAGCGTGATTTTGTGCCCATGTGGGATGCCCTCAGTGCCTATTATGACCGTATGGAATACATGCTCCAAAATAGCAGCGAGGCAGCAGGTGTGCCGACAGGCTACCGCGATCTTGATGCCCTCTTAGGCGGATTCCAAAAATCCGATTTGCTGATTTTTGCAGGCAGACCGGGTATGGGAAAATGCGTCCGAGCAGACACAATCATCACCACTGCTGATGGCTTATTGCCAATTGAGTCATTACAGCCAAAGGATGTTGTGGGTGAAGTTGATGATGAAGGTGGTATCTATTATCCACTTGAAGTTGATGTACTCACTCATGAAGGTATTAAAACGACATCTCATTTTTATGATGCTGGTAAAAAGCCTTGTCTCAAAGTGACAACTCGCGCAGGGTATCAAAATTCAGGCACATATAATCATAAGTTATTATCACTACGGAATGGCGAGCAACGATGGGTCGCATTGGCAGATTTGCTTGCAGGGGATTTTATTGCAATTTATGATCCTATTCCGCAACGTCAACACAAGCAAGCTATTTCACCAGTACACAATAATGTCGCTATCGGAACAATGCTATCTGTCACAGTTGCAACGGCTGATGAGCTATTGCCAACAGACTTTGTATGGGATGAAATTGTTGCTGTCGAAGATGATGGTATGCAACAGTGCTATGATCTGGTTGTGCCAGAAACCCATAGTTATATTGCAAATGGCATTGTGAGTCATAACACGTCATGGTTGCTAACTACTGCGATGAATGTTGCACGGCTAGGTGGACGTGTAGCAATCTTCACGATGGAAATGGGTGTCGAGCAGATGGTGCAGCGTATGATGGCGATGGAAACGGGTATCAATGTGCAGAAATTACGGCTTGCACGCTTGAATCCGCAAGAGGCAGCCCGTTTCACCGAAGCAGTCGGACGCATTAGCAATCATAGTATCTTCATTGATGATTCGCCTGCGATTTCACCGATGGAAATGCGAACGAAATGTCGTCGGCTCAAGCATGAATTTGGACTTGATCTTGTGATTGTCGATTATATGCAATTGATGAATGCAGGGGGCAATTACGAGAATAATCGTGTACAAGAAATTAGTTATATTTCGCGGAATCTCAAAGAATTAGCGCGTGAACTGAATGTCCCCCTGATTAGCGCAGCGCAATTATCGCGTGCTGTTGAACAACGCCAAGATAAACGCCCTGTTCTTTCTGATTTGCGTGAATCAGGTTGTTTAACAGGTGATTCACTCGTTTACTTACCTGATTGCGGGTATAGCGTACCAATTGCAGACCTAATGGGTAAAACAGGCTTCCGAGTGATGAGTATCAACACCGATACATGGCAAGCTGAACCTGCCCTCGTGACAAATTCATTTTGCACAGGGGTAAAACCTGTCTATGAATTGACAACCGCTCTCGGGCGAAGTATTCGCGCCACAGGCAATCATAAATTCTTGACGATTGATGGTTGGAAACGTCTGGATGAGCTTACATCTGATGACCATATTGCTGTGCCACGTTCATTACCTGACCAAAAAACACAAACAATGAGCGATGATGAGCTAGCTTTATTAGGGCATTTAATTGGCGATGGCTGCGTTTTACCACGTCATGCTATTCAATATACAACTGTTGAACTTGATTTAGCTGAAACAGTTTCAGGTTTAGCAACGCAAATTTTTGGTGATGATGTTGCACCACGCATCACGAAAGAAAAAGGGCGTAATTGGTATCAGGTTTTCATTCCAACAACACGTCAGATAACACATGGTGTCCGTAATCCTGTATCCGAATGGATGGACGACTTAGGTATTTTTGGATTGCGCTCATACGAGAAAAGTATTCCTCAA
>JBAUIA010000176.1:0-4284 GCA_049680565.1 Phototrophicaceae bacterium | reverse complement strand
AATGATGAGTAAATCGGCGTGACCGATACCCCAATTATCGACCAATCCCATGACAACAGGGTTACGCGCTAAGGTTTCCCATGTGCCATCTAGCGATGTTGTGCGTGCGAAGCCTAATCCGAATTGATTATCACGCCCGAACTCTAACTCACTGGGTCCTCGGATGCCTTCATATGCCATGTAGTACCAGTCACCCACTTGAATGACATCGGCACTCGATATATACCGAAAATCCCAAAAATCACGCGCAGCATCACCAACAAGAGTCGGATCACCATAGCTATCTGCCCCACTGAATAAAGGGTCTGTATCACATAATGATAATGCGCCTAAATCGCCATGACGATTGCCTTTATAGCAGCGCATCCGTGCTGGGGCGCTGCCAGCCATCACAAAAACATAGAGGGTATCCCCATCAATGAATAAGCCGGGTGGCGCACCGAGAATACAATCATCGGCTTGACCACGTATATGAGGATGTGTGCCAATACGCTCGTTCACTGTACAAGGTGCATAGCTGGATTGCCATGTACCAGCAGGGGTTTGCAGATACTCCCAGTCTGACCACACAATGCCATCTGTACTTTGACGCAGCATCACTTGGGCGTGCCATTCATAGACCATGTACCATATGCCATCGTCAGCAATACTAACACGCGGATATTGTTGTGCTTCGATATGATCGCGTTGGTCATCGCAAGGACACGCACCACAGGGGATAATACAAACAGGAACTTCTAAACTAAATGACTCAGCATTATCGCTATCCCAGATGGTTAAACAGCCGGGAAATGGTGCAGGCATCCCACATTGGTCGATGATTTCAGCCGATTGGAAACTTGCATGGAGATAGCTACGATAACTGCCATCAGGCAATTGAACCGTATCACTTTCGCCGATAGGTAAACCCACATCATATAATTCAATGCGCCATTCGGCTTGCCCTGCCCAAAAATCATCTAATGTGGGCGGATAATCTTGCGCGTGGCTTGGAAAAATTATAATCTGCAAACAAGTGGCTAAAATTAAGAAAAAAAGACGACGATACGTGGCATGAATCATCAATCCCCCTTACAATGATATAAAAGGACGAGTCATAGAGATTAGTTATAGTGTAATGCTTGTTATAGCATAGTACCATGCGCCTTTAATTGCATGACGAATCAGGCGGATGTGTTATACTAACTAATGATATTATGATGAGGTATCATCAATCATGTAATCGTCAAAGGTAATGTTTCGCAGACGAGGGATAGTATCAACCATATGCCCTTGTATTGACGAGCAATCATTATCCTAATTATCAATTTCGTAGGCAGGGTGGCTGCTCCATATGGCAGAAAAAATCACTTTAAGATCGTATATTGAACGCATTGAAACAATGATACGACAATCGCGGATGGATGAAGCCATTGCTCATTCAGCGCATATTTTGCAATTTTATCCCAAAAATGCAGCCGTCTATCGCAATATGGGACGCGCTTTGATGCGACAACAACGGTATGATGAAGCTGGTGAGATTTTTCGCCGCTTGCTTGCCGCTATTCCCGATGATTTCAGCGCCCATTATCAACTGAGTATCATCTACGAGCAAGATAATCATGCGGATGCTGCTTTATGGCATATTGAACGCGCATTTGACCAGCAACCCAATAGCGAGCAAGTCAATACGCGTATGCGTGAACTCTATCAAACATTCCGTAATGTGAGTGTGGATAAAATTCAGCTAACGGCAGGTGCAGTTGCCAAGCAATATATTAAAGCCAATATGCTAACAGAAGCGCTGGATGTACTGAATCGGGCATTGGTTAAATTACCTGATCGTGTCGATTTGCGATTATTGCAAGCAGTTGCCCTGTGGGATAAAGGTGATTTGGTGGAAGCTGCTGAAACAGCACTCGATGTTTTAGCGAATTACCCTTACGCACTCGAAGCCAATCGAATTTTGTCAGAATTATGGTTGATGCAAGAACGTCCCACCGATGCCCAACAGTATGTGGTTCGTGTTGATGCCATTGATCCTTATTTAGCATATGAAATTGCAACAAATACTGTTGCTGACGAAACACATTTCATGCTCGAAACGCTTGATTTCTCGCGCTATGCAGCCAGTCTTGCCTCATCAGATGCAGCCCCTGATTGGTTATCTAATATTGAAGAATTGGTTGAAGCAGATACACGCGCTTCACAAGAAGTTTCACAGATTGACGCATTCTCATCTGATTTTGAAGATCTTGCCGAAGCTGCTAACGAGGATTGGTTAGATCAACTGGCTGAAGATTCGCAACCATTTGAGCCACCTAAAAAAGTTACGGCTGACCTCAGTGATTTGCTACCTGATGATTTCACATTCCCTGATAGTGCAGGCACAGACGATACGGTTGATGAACAAATCCTCAATGATTTACCCGCTTTTAACGACACTGATGAATTTGAAGATTTATTTGCAGATTTCGATGCCGATGATTCTGATTTCACTGATTTGCTCGGTGAATTTGAAGAAAATGATTTTGATGAGGACAGTGGCACAGGCTTAACTGGTTTGCTCGGTGAAGATAATAACCGTGCATCTGATAGTGGTACGAATCTCACTGGTTTATTAAACAAATTATCCAACCAACAAGCAGCCGAGAGTCTATCACAAACCGATGACCTCAGTTGGTTAGATGAGGTAGCATCAGGCGATTTTGATGCAACAAACGATGATGATATAGTTGAGAATACATTCGCATCCTCTGTAGGAAAATCTGAAGATGATGCTCTAGCTTGGTTAAATACAGATGATCTTATTGATAATCAAACATCTGATCCAGACGATGAATTGGGTACAGGCAACATTGCTAAAGCGAGTACCCCTATCGACCCTGATGACCCAATGGCGTGGCTCGCTGATAGTGGTGTTGACTTCGAGGATGATATAGCGGATGTAGCGCCTATCTTCATGATGGATGATGAACCCACTACGCTTGAATCGAATGATGTTGATCCGATGGCGTGGCTCGCTGATAATGATATTGCGCCAGAAGATACTTACGGCATGGTTACGAATAATTTTGCTGATACAACATCGGACGCTGCTAGTGACGATCCCATGGCATGGCTCGCTGATAATGATATTGACTTCGAGGAATCCAGCGAATTTGAAGCGCTGGGAACTGAGCAATTAGGGAACGATCACGATGATGGTATGGACTGGTTGGCAGATAGTGATATTGAGTTAACGGATGCAGATACCGTTAACGACATGCTAACAGGTCAACTGGCACAACTGGATGACACCCCATCAGAAGATGTTGATCCGATGGCATGGCTAGCCGATGATGGCGTTGAATTTATCGAAGCAGATGAGGGTGATGACTACAATTCAGACTGGCAAACGGATGATGATGTGCTGGATGATTTGCTGAACCTTGCAGATTTGAGCAACACAGGTTTTGATGAAGCATTTACAACTGATGATCTTGAAGGTGCTATCAACTTTGATGGTGCGAACGATGATGCCAGCGCTTACCAAGAAACAGAAGATTTACCTTGGCTCGTTGGTGATGAACAAGATAGTGATGGTATAGAACAAGAGGATGATGCGATGGCATGGCTCAACGATGACGACGATCAGAATTTTGAAGACGATACACAGTCAGACGATGATGATAGTATGGCGTGGCTCACCGATAGTGGCATCGAACTAGATGATGATGCTGCATCCGAAGATGAGGATAGTATGCCTTGGATGCTTGACGATGTGGACACCGTCGCCGATGAATTTGACTTCATTGCAGAAGAACCTTCCTCAATTGATATAGAACAAGACCCAATCCCCGGTAAAACAGGGATGCTCGATTTCTTGAGTGGCTCAATTGCAGATACTGATTTACCTGAAATTGACGATATTCTCGAAGAAGATGTTTTCGATGATACTGCAACAGATTGGTTACGCGCACTTGATGGTAAAGACCCCTTGCCAGAAGAAGATGAAGCCAATATGTTTGCTGATGATTTTGCGCCTCTTGATACATCTGATGATATAGATGCGCTCGATTGGGGAACAGATGATGAGGTATCAGCAAATGATGATTTCGACTGGAATTTCGATGATGATACACAAGAAGAAGCACTCGATTGGACTATTGAACCTACAGCACAGGCAGATGATATGATTTTTGATGATTTCGATGACAATCAAGAAGATGATGCACAAGCAGCCGATGCCGATTGGCTCTCTGAATTAGGGGATGATGATAGCGACGATGACTTCGGTTTCGATGACTCTATTGCTGACGACGC
>JBAUIA010000175.1:0-14928 GCA_049680565.1 Phototrophicaceae bacterium | reverse complement strand
CAGCCTCTGGATGATAAATTTCGACCATCGCTTTTTCAGGATAGACAAGCCATACCATCTGACACCCATTGGCTAGATAATAAGTCGCTTTTTCGCGCATCAACTTATAGCTATCCGTTGGCGATTTCACCTCAACAGCGAGTGTTGGCATTCCTTCGACTGCGCCTTTTATAACAGGAGGACTATCTGTAACATGAACCGATACATCAGGTAAGCGATCATTATAATTATCATCTGCTGGACGAAAACGCGCTTCTGGACCCATATGAGCATTGATCTCAGAATGCTGTTTAAGATAAATGTATAGTTCTCCGATTATAATACCCACAATTTTCGCATGTTTTTGTGTAACCATTTTTTCGACAATCTCCCCATCAATGAGTTCATACAAGCCATCATGGGATGCTAGGAAATCCTCGTAGGCTTCAATTGTGATAAGCTGTTGTCCGATAGCCATCGTGCTGTTGCTCCTTATTTATCTGATTATAATTATACAACATCAGACAAAATATAACGTCTATAAAAGAAAAGAGGACACAACCTAATGGTTATGCCCTCTTAAAATAACGAGATTTTGCTTAGATTTAAACGCCTGTGACTGCGCCATCATCGGCTTGTTTGACGAGTTTGGCATATTTTGCCATCACGCCTGATGTGTAGTTGGGTGCAGGGGCTTGCCAATTAGCACGACGTTCTGCAAGTTCATCATCGGATAGTAAGACATTGATACTGCGCTCATCGACTTTAACTTCGACTTGATCGCCTTCTTGCAATAAGCCAATCGGACCACCAATCATGGCTTCAGGCGCAATATGACCAATCATCAATCCGCGTGTACCACCCGAAAAACGACCATCGGTAATCAACATCACATCGCGCCCGAGACCTTGCCCAACAATTGCTGCGGTCACGGAGAGCATCTCGCGCATACCGGGACCGCCTGTAGGACCTTCGTAGCGGATGACGACCACATCGCCTTTTTTAATTTCTTGGTTTTGAACAGCCGTCATCGCATCTTCTTCGCGTTCAAAGATACGCGCAGGACCTAGATGGTGATTGGGTTCATCCCCTTTGAGTTTGACGACTGCGCCATTCGGGGCAAGATTACCATGTAATACAACCAACCCACCCGTAGGCTTAATCGCATCGTCTAAAGTCTGCATGATAACTTTTTGCCCTGCTTGTTCTTGCGCTGTTGCTGCTTCTTGCGCGAGTGTTAAGCCCGTGACGGTCATCGTATCGCCATGCAATAAACCCATATCAATCATCTTTTGAGCGAGGAGGCGCATGCCACCTGCTTCATACAAATCTTGTGCAACATATTTTCCTGTTGGGCGCATATCAGCAATCACAGGTGTGCGTAGACTAATCGCTTCAATATCAGCAAGGTCAAATTCAATGCCGAGTTCACGCGCAAATGCTAAAGTATGCAACACAGCGTTGGTACTGCCTGCTGTCCCTGTCGCTGATGCAATGGCATTTTCTAAGGATTTACGTGTTAAATAAGACCGTGGTCGCACATCGCGTTCAATTAAATCGAGCATCATTTCGCCTGCACGGTACGCAACATTTTTCTTATCGTCGTTTTCCGCAGGCACATCAGCCATACCCATGGGACAAATCCCCATTATTTCGCTAATTGTCGCCATCGTGTTGGCTGTGAATTGTCCACCACATGCACCCGGACCGGGGCAAGCACGATCTTCAATTTCTTTAAATTCTTCCTCGCCAATTTTACCTGATGCGTATGAGCCAATGGCTTCAAACACCGAGACAACATCCAGATTTTGTTCAACTTCTTGACCATCTTGGATGATGGTACGCTTACCGGGCGCAATCGTTCCGCCGTAGAGCATTAATGATGGAATATTTAAGCGAATCAGTGCCATAATTGTGCCGGGGATGGTCTTATCGCATGATGATAGCGCAATCACGCCATCGAGATAATTGGCGCGTGCGACCAGTTCAATACTATCGGCAATTAATTCTCGGCTGATGAGTGAGGCTTTCATGCCTTCTGTCCCCATTGTGATGCCATCACTAATAGAGATCGTGTTAAATTCTAAGGGTGTTCCCCCTGCTGCTCGAATACCCTCTTTAACAGCATGAGCGAGAATGCGTAGATGGAAATTACAAGGACCGATTTCTGTCCATGTATTGGCAATACCGATGATGGGCTTTTTTAGATCATCATCGGTTAAACCAATGCCCTTGAGCATGGCGCGTGCGGCTGCGCGATCAGGACCTGCGAGCAATGTCCGACTACGCTGATTAAGGGGTGTTTCATTCTTTGTAGAAGTTGTCATCGGTGTCTCCCATTTTAAGTATTGCTCCGACTAGTGCGTGTATTGTAACCGATGGGAAGCATCCTCACTATTAGGCAAGATGATAGACATTTTGTGGTTAGGCTACACAAATGTGTTAATTTAGTAACTCAACCTATACGGACATAGACATCTAGTCGTATGATAATGGTCTAGGTTGTGCTGATGGAGTAGCAAAGGGTCAATAAGGAATTATCATGCTCAAGAAAATTTTAGATGGATTTCTGACGTTTATATTCAATTGGTTTTTCAGTCCACTGGTCTACTTTATTTTTCGAGTTGTCTTGGGTTGGAAGGTCAAAGGCGAGTTACCAGATGTCTCTAAAATGATGTGTGCATTTGCACCCCATACCAGTAACTTTGATTTTTTCTATATTATTTATTTAGCTGCTCATTTTAAAGTCAAACCCAATTGGATTGGTAAAAAAGAATTATTTGAAGGTCCTTTTGGAAAATTATCCACCTACACAGGTGGGATTGCAGTTGATCGTGATGCGCCCCTCAAAGCCTTGAAGCAGATTATTAAGTATATCAAAACCAACGATCAATTTATTCTGTGCATTGCCCCAGAAGGGACACGCCATTATACCGATCACTGGAAAAAAGGGTTTTATTTCATTGCGAATAAAACGGATATGCCGATTGTATTCTTTAAGATAGATTACAATACGCGTGTTGTTACAGCGCGTGAAGCCTTTTACCCAACAGGCGATATGGATGCTGATCTTGAAGTCATCAAGCCATTTTTTGCAGATGCAGTCGGGCGGTATCCAGACCGTGCAGCACCGATTCAATTTGCGGATGAAATGTAAGCACTATGCGATGGTTGAATTATCTACTATTGCTTATTGTGATAACAGCTTGTGGAGCAGCAACATCACCACCTGAATCACAATTAACAACATCAATAGGGTCTGCGGAAAGTGCTGTTATCAATCTCAATATTTTTAACCGCGATGCACAATTAACGAATTTAGCACCTGAGTCTGATTTACTGATTTCAGCCGATGTTGGCGATACTCATACCGTGACATATATCACCGAACAAAGCGCACAAGCCTACATTGCCTTGAGCGATAATCCGAATCAAGCATCTACATTTGATTGGGCAATCAAAACAAGCCCATCATTGCCTATATCATATGTAATAGATGTCACTGATGGTGATTTTAGGGCGGATCTCACGCAGTTGAATATTCCTCGATTTGATATTGTCAGCATCAATAGCACGCTCGATATAACTTTTCCATCATCAGCCTTTCAGATGGCAGTTGATGTGAGTGATAGCACAGCGATTTTAGCGATTCCAGCCTTAGCAGACATACAATCTGCCCAAGTGACAACATCGGGTGGATTACTCACCATGACTGTTGATGAGGGCGTTCGATTCATCAGTAATTTAACCGTCACAGCAGGGGGTATGACATTGATTGTGCCAGCATCAACAGGGGTACAGATTATTGTTGAACGCGCTGAAAATTCTGAAATTACATTACCGAATCGTCCGCGCACGATTGCTGAACCCATCATCTATACAACGCCTGATTTTGAGCAATCTAGCGCACAAATTTTACTCAATAGCACACTTATCGGTGCTGCAATCCGTATCGTACAGGAGTAGTATTCATGTCAAAGCTCATCATGACGCATCACGCAGTTGAACGCCAATGGCAACGTCGCATCACACAAGGGATGATTCAAAGAACTGTTGATGATGCCGATGGCAAGAAAAATGAATCCGATGGGGATACACAATTTTACAAAACCATCAATGGACGCAAGATTCATGTTGTCGCAATGCCAAAAAACAGAGGCGAATGGCTCATTAAAACTGTCTGGGTGGATAACGAAGATGACCCCAATCCAATTTGGAAGTTATTGGTTCAAATTGGGGTCAGCCTTTTTCGTCGTTAGCAAGTTGTAAATTATTCTTCCTCAGATGCTTGAGGTAAGCGTTTGTAGCCTTTTAAATAGGCTTTAAGAGGCTCAATTGTCCCTGTTGGAAAGCGTTCTTGGTAGGTATCAAGGGCTTGTACCAAATCCTCGGTACTCATCACAAAACCTTTACCTTGGGCAAAAGTTGTTAATTCATAAATATCTTCTGGGCGTGTGATATAAAGTTGTGTGCGTAAGCTATCTTCACGTTCCATACGTTCAAGAAATTCTAAGGCTGTTGCAAGTGCCATGCCTATCTCCATTAGTCTCTAATATCGTATATGTATCATTATGCTGCATAGTATAGCGTAGACTATCCAAAGGTTAAAGTTAAATCATACACTAAATTCATCTTATACCTATTTTTAGATGGCATCCTAAACTCAAGCTATTTGTGTTGAGGTATAGGATTACTGTATGGTACACATTGTTTGGTATAAACGCGATTTACGCCTAGCCGATCATCAGCCCTTGAGCAATGCTGCATCACATGGCGAGGTGCTACCGCTTTATGTTATTGAGCCTGATGTTATTCATGCGCCTGATTATTCACGCCGACAATATGAATTTACACGCGATTGTCTGATTGAATTACGCCAAAATCTAAAAGCTCTTGGGCAAGGCTTGGTAGTGCGTCATGGGCATATGCTGGATATTTTAGATGAGTTGCATGAAGCATGGGATATTGAAGCAATTCATGCACATGAAGAAACAGGTAATGCAATCACGTATGCGCGTGACCTTGCGGTGCATCGCTGGTGTAAACAACACAATATCGTATTTCATGAAACACCGAATAATGGCATTATTCGCCCACTCAAAGACCGTGACCTGCGGCGTAAATTTTGGTATCAACAGATGGATCGTAAGTTAGCTACTCCGCCTCAGTTACTGCCAACACTCGATATTGATCTAGGGGATATTCCTAGTTGGAAAACGCTCAATATTCGTGATGAAAAGATTGAAATGCGTCAAATGGGTGGCGAGTTAGAAGCGTGGCGAACACTCAACCAATTTTTATATGAACGCGGTGCAAATTACCATAAAGAAATGTCAAGCCCACTTACAGCAGAAGATAGTTGCTCGCGGATTAGTCCTCATTTAGCATATGGCACATTATCACTCAAACAAGTGATGATCGCGCTCCAGAAGCGTCGAAATCAAATTGCTGATATGCCTGAAAAAGAATATAAAGCCTTAGAAGGTAGCTGGAAAAGCGCCTTACGTGCTTTTAATTCACGGTTGCATTGGCATGACCATTTTATCCAAAAGTTGGAAGACGAACCGCAGATCGAATCCAACAGTTTTGTCAAACAATATGATGCGCTGCGCGATGACCCAACAACAGATCAGAATGCTCAAAAACGTTTTGAAGCCTATCAATGGGGTGTGACAGGCTTTCCTATGATTGATGCGAGTATGCGCTATTTACGGGCAACCGGTTGGATTAACTTTAGGATGCGTGCCATGTTGGTATCATTTGCTAGTTATGATTTGTGGATTAAATGGCAGTATACGGCAGAATTTTTAGCCCGCTTATTTACAGATTACGAAGCAGGGATTCATTTTCCACAAGTACAAATGCAAAGTGGTACGACAGGAATCAACACATTGCGAGTCTATAGTCCGATCAAGCAAGCCTATGACCAAGACCCAAATGGAACGTTCATCAGACAATGGATACCTGAATTACGCAATGTACCTGATGCCCATATCCATGAACCGCATAAAATGCCACCGATGACACAGCTAGAAGTTAGTTGTGTCATCGGCAAAGATTATCCTGCACCGATTGTTGACCATAAAATAGCAGCGAAAGCAGCCAAAGATAAAATATGGGAATTACGCAAGCGCCCTGATGTAAAATTAGCTGCCGATGCTGTGCTAGAAAAACACGGCAGCCGTAAAAAACGCACTTAATTAGGGACTCGGTTCAGCACATTCAGGCAGTTGCCCATAATCACGTTCCCATTCGCGTCCATAAAATGTCAGATATTCTGCAATGTGGGCAGACCAATAATCATTGTTATGCTCACCTGTGGGATGCACAACATACGTATGTTCGACATTGCGTTGTGTCAGGCGAGCGCTGAATAATTGTTGGCTGGATGCGGATGAATCCCCTGCGCCGTTATCGAGCCACATCCGCAAGTTGATTTGTTGCAAGAAACTCTCATTGAGTGCCAACTCAATTGGGTTAAATGCAGGTGGAATATCGTTGGTATTAATCGGAAAATAGGCACTATGTCCGCCAACAATGCCAAATAGATCAGGATTTCGCATGGCGATACTATATGCTAAAAAGCCACCACGCGAGATACCGCCAATGGCACGATGGTCGCTATTTTCAATCGTACAAATGCTTCGTTCAACATCAGGCACAAGTTCATCCACGACAAACAATTCATAGCTAGGATCAGGTGGAAATTGATTAAATTGCCCAAGTTGCCCTAAATACGGCATCACAAGAATCATCGGAGGCAATGCGCCTGCTCGAATCCCTTGATCGAGCGCAGTATGGATGCCTAAATCTTCCCATTGTTCCTCACGGTAACTCAGACCATGTAAGAGATAAACAATCGGGAAACGTTTTGAGGTCGATTGATAACAAGGTGGTAGATATAAACGATAGCGCAAATTTTCGCCGCGTCCGTTTTCGCTTTCGTTATCATCAATATCAATAAATTGCCCTTGATCTTCATCGCAAGGGAATGGGGTTGCTGTTGGTATGAAAGGCGTTTCTGTCGGTGCAGGTGTCGGTGTAATCGACGGTGTGACAGTCGGTGTAGGTGTTAGGGTTTCAGTTGCGGGTACGGTAATCAGCACCGTAACAGGCGTTGGATTATAGGCAAAGGGTTCACATGCTGCCAATAAACCCATCAATATGACAAATAAAATATTCAGATAAGATGACTGTTTAAGCATAAGTTACAATCTAATAAGACATGGTCGAATCCAGCGCGTATTATAGTGCCGCTTAATGTTCTTGGCTATCGGGTAATTCAACCAACTGCTTAATGAAAATTTTAATCTCATCAAATACAGGATGATTCCAATCCCACCATGTCATTTTATAAATATCGGATAAGTAACTTTTATCTTTATCACTGCCTACAGTTTCAACATCAACATTTTTACCTTCGATATAGGCTCTCATCTTGCCTTGATAGAGTGCTGTCATATAAACACGCATTTGTGCTTTTGGTAAAGGTTCAGGCTTTGGCGTAATATTGTTCTTTTCTAAGCAGATAAAATATTCATCAACACAAGCCATAATCTTGTCATTAGCCAGTGCTTCTATGAGTAAACTTTCCAACATACCATCATCATTAGCATTTGGCATAATAAAAACAGATACTTTAGGTTTATTACCGAATACAATATGAGTTTCAGTGATTTCAGGGAATTGAGGTCTATCAGGGTTTAGAGTGTTAGCATGGTCTAAAGCGTTTTGAATATCCTCAAACGCTCTTTTATCAAAATCAGCATCCCGAACAATTCCTATATGGGTTACAGATAAAAAATAGGATTCTTGTTGGATATAACCGACGAATTGTCTTAGATTATCTTTACCCTCATACACAATAATCTGCAAAGAAACATCATCTGGGAATTGGAGATGATTACCTAACTGAATAAAAAATTCTTTTTCTGCTTTTCCTTCTACTAATAACAAACGTGTTTTGCCAGATTTAATCTTTGGTTTCATCCACGTACCTCATAGTTCATTTCTACAGCAAAATCTATGGTTTCAGGCGCATATTTCACTGCAAGAGGGTCACCCGTTTCAGGATGACGATCAATGCGATAATAGCGAAAGTCATCTTCGCCAGTATGAGCAAAGGCTTGTTGGGCAGCGCGAATCATTTCCAAACTATGGGTAGTAGTAACAATTTGTGTATCAAATAATTCAGCAGCTTTTTGAATTGCAATCCAAGTATCTATTAACACTGAGTAGTGAAGCCCATTTTCAATCTCGTCAATAAATACAATACCACCATTAGCATTACCAATTGCAAGGATGAATTGCAGCAATCTGTTTAATCCATCACCCATATAGGTTAATGGTATCTGTTTCCCTGAGCCAACGTCAGCAGTTAGTAAAGGTTCTCCATTTTGATACAATAGTCTAATAGATTTTATGCGCGGTTCTACGTATTTTAGGGTCTCTAAGATTAGAGATTCCTGACCAACCTCAACAATCTTACTATACCGTTCTGCTATCACCTGAAAAGGTTCTCGTACTATAGATGGGAAAAAATATGAGGGATGTCTTTGCTTGGTTTTTGGGATCATATATCGCACAGAATCATCTTCAGCGATGACACGAGCAAGGCGAGTATTTCCTTCATTATCAGTTATTCTAATTGGAACACTAGCGTTAAATTCTAGAGAGCTTATGGCTTCTTGGCTTATATCAGCTAGCGAGGCTGTTTCTATTTCAAGTTGTTCACTATCAAGAGCAATTGCAATATCAAATCTGTATTTCTGATCTGAGGTTGTAGTAGCTGACAGTGTTATAGCATTTTTGGCATCAAATCCATAGAAAAGTGAATCGAGTGGGGTTTGTATATTATCTTTCTCAAATCGAACTTGACGAATACCTCTATGAGCATTTACTCGTAGGAGTAGTTCGGGATTATAAGGATTCATCAATATAAATAACGCTTCTAGCAAACTTGTTTTGCCAACATTATTTTTTCCACCAATTAAGTTGACACGAGTCAAGTCTTTTAACTCTAAATCTTTAAAGCCACGATAATTTTGTATACGAAAATTGGTATACATTGTAATTACCTCTTAATTTATGCGATATACTGCGATTATATCAGAGTTTTGTAATTCACTTAAAATTCTAACTAGAAATTGTTGATAATTAGAAGCTTCATTAAAAGCAAAAAGCCACCTCATTGATGAGATGGCTTTCTTTATATCAGATTTAGCTTATTCGCTTAGTTATCAATATCAATGCGGATCGTGACATCACCGTATGACCCACCACCTGCATGAGTCACCATGAGGGTATAGTCACCTGAGCGTGTTACTTCGTATTGGTCGATATAAGCATTCATTGTGACGAGTGAGCCGTTATCACGACGTACATCATCATTGGCTGCTACTGGATTACCATTACCATCTAAAAGGACGATAATTGGATCAACAAGGTCGGCATCCACAGATACAGCACTGAGGTTGATGACATCACCTTTATTGAGTTCAAGTGGTACATCAAAACGATAGCTTTCACTCATACGAGCCATAAGATCAGTAGAGGCATCAATCGGTTCATGGGTTAAAACGGTCATATAATCGCGTGTCATCCATGCGTTGAAGTCAAGCATCGCATTGTATTCATTATTACCGAGTTGTTCGTATGCAACACCACGGTTGAGGTAAGACGATGCAAAATTAGCATTCAATTCAATTGAACGAGTATAATCTGCAATCGCGTCATAATGTTGGTCTGACATTTGGTGTTGTAAACCAAAACTAAAGTAATCTAGTTCACTATATTGGATTTGGGCATCCATATTCATTGGGTGAACTCTGATAACTTGGACTTCTTGTTGTGATGATTCAAAGATAATTTCATCGCCGTATTGTGATTCCAACATTTGTCCGAAGAAATCCAGACCGTAGAAAACAATACCAAAAATAAGTGCTGCTTGCACGATTTTTACAAGCCAACGTCCTGCATAATTCTTGCGCTTAATGTAAAACATAGTCAATTCCTCAACAACTCTCAATGAACGGAATAATTTTATAACGTATGTTAATAATACTTTATCACACTTTATATGTGTTACGCTACAAATTTGATCGAATATTCATGATTGTTAGTCACCTATTGCCCTATGATGCTAAAGTCTGTTGATTTTGTAGGAATTAATTTGTGCAAAACGCCGAATCATCTGACTGTCAATATACCAGAGACTCCATTAAAATACCGTTGTTATGTGCAAAATATCACAAACCGTTCGCACTGCAATATAAGGAGCAGTCTCTCATATGAGCAATCAGATTCAGCCACGCCTTGTTACAACAGGTCCTGTTGATGTTCGACCTGAAATTTTAGACGCGCAAACCCATTATATGATTGGGCATCGTGGTAAAGCTTTTGAAGAATTATTTGCCAGTGTTCAAGATAAACTCCAACAAGTTTTCCTCACAGATAGCCGTGTCTATGTGATTGGATCATCAGGAACAGGTTTCTGGGAAGGTGCATCCCGTAATTGCATCCGCGATGACAAAAAAGCATTGCACTTGGTCAGTGGTGCATTCAGTGAACGATGGGCGGAAATTAGCCAAGCCAATGGCAAACAGATTGACCTTATATCGCTTGATTGGGGTAAAGCCTTTACACCTGAAATGGTGGAAGAAGCCTTACAAAAAGCGTCTTATGATGCCGTTTGCATCGTTCATAATGAAACCAGCACGGGTGTTACAAATCCTATTAAAGAAATTGCAGCAGTTGTCAATCAATATGACGATACGCTCTTTTTAGTAGATACTGTCAGTGGTGTGCTTGGGGCAGAATTACGCACCGATGATTGGGGCATTGATTTTGCATTAACCAGTAGCCAAAAAGCATTTTCACTCCCTCCCGGATTGGCATTTGCTGCTACGAGTGATCGTGTTTTAGCGCGGGCTGAACAAATCGAGCATCGTGGATATTATTTTGATTTGATTTCAATGGAAAAGTCACTCAAAAAGAACAATACACCCTCAACCCCTCCTATTTCATTATTATATGCTGCCGACCAGCAATTAACGGATGTTCTAGCAGAAGGACTTGAAGCGCGTTGGCAACGTCATGAAACGATGCGTGATATGACTCACGAATGGGCCTTATCCAATGATTTTGGTCTCTTTGCGGAAGAAGGCTATCGTAGCCCAACTGTCACAACCATTGATAACACTGTCGGGCGTGAAATTGATGTGATGGCGATGGCGAAATTCATGGCAGAGCGTGGCTTCAGCATGGATAAAGGCTACTGCAAGATTAAAGGTAAAACTTTCCGTATTGGTCATATGGGTGATTTCACAGTAGAAAAGCTCGAAGAAGTGCTGAGTGGATTAGATGACTTTATCAGCGCGAGCTAACTCAGTCTAATAAAGCATGACCTTAGATGATTTTAGCAGGAGAGGTTCGCCTCTCCTTTTCTCATGAACCACAATTTAATTAGCTGAATAGGAGCAACGATGCCTACTGTACTCATTCCAGATAATGTCGATCAAAAAGCAATTGATTTACTGGGTCAATATCCTGATTTAACTGTTCTTGCACCGGGCAAGTTATCACAAGATGATTTAGTCGCCCAAGTTGGTGATGTCGATGCCTTGATTATTCGTAGTGGCGTAACAATCACGCCAGAAGTTTTTGCGGCGGCTTCTCATTTAAAAGCGATTGCACGCGCAGGGGTCGGGGTCGATAATATTGATCTCGATGCTGCAACGCAACACGGTGTTGTCGTGATGAATACGCCCGGTGGCAATACAATTTCAACCGCCGAACACACCTTTGGCTTAATGCTTGCCCTCGCCCGTCATATCCCACAAGGTAATCAATCCTTGAAAGAAGGGCGCTGGGATCGTAAAAAATATGTCGGCGTTGAACTCAAAGGTAAAACATTAGGTGTACTCGGTTTTGGGCGGATTGGACAAGCGATTGCCACACGCGCACATGCCTTTGAAATGACTGTTGTCGCTTATGATCCATTTTTAGGGGATGATGTTTTCGAGGCACTGGGTGTCGAGCGTGTTGATCTTGATGGATTATATGCTGTTGCTGATTTTATCTCATTACATGCTCCTGCAACCGATGATACCAATGGCATGATTAACCAAGAAAGCCTCGCTAAGATGAAAGATGGCGTGCGGATTGTCAATGCAGCGCGTGGGGTACTCATTAATGATGTTGATCTTGCTGCGGCACTCACATCAGGCAAAGTTGCAGGGGCAGCCGTTGATGTCTATGCGCAAGAACCACCACCAGCCGATCATCCCTTATTAGGTTTTGATACTGTAATTGATACACCGCATCTGGCAGCAAGTACCACCGATGCACAAATTACTGTGGCGGTTGAAGCAGCCGAACTCATTGCAAAAGCCTTGCTTGAAAATGTATATGATAATGTAGTCAATAAAGCTGTATTAGGCTAAATCATCATGGCAAGGTCTTGGTAGAATAGCTGCCTTGCTATTTGCTATAAAAGATAATCTCCCATCGGGAGCATTGATGGGAGAATCTCCTGAAGGGGTAGACTTCATTGTGGAGCAAATTCACTACTACTTTTAGGATATGCCTTAATTGTGAAATTTAATAGAAGAATTGATTATACTTCTGTCATAACATGTAAAAGTATCGATCAGCAATTGACAGAAAATTACGCTACAGAAAAGTAATTTTTTGTCTACAATGGAGCGAAGCGAGGTGACCTTATGCGTTATGCACCAATTTGGCTCTTATTATTGTTTATGGTAGCTTGTACAACAGCCACATCGAACCCTGTAACGGAAACACCTCGTACAGGTATCACACCAATTGTTACCCTGACTGCCCCGCTTGACGCTATTACAGCAACACTCACCATGCCAATTCGCTTGCAAGCGCGTGTAGATTGTCCGCAAACACCACCAACACGTTTAATCATCCAAGATCGTGGACGTGTCACCGATAACAATGATGAAACGCTCAATTTACGCAGTGGTCCCGGCACATCATTTACAATTTTGACCGCACTTGACCCCTTAGACCAATTTACAGTCATCGCAGGACCAACTTGTGACGAAGGATTTGCATGGTTTCGTGTTCAGCATAATGACACCATTGGATGGGTTGCGGAAGGTGATTTTGAAGAATATTATGTCGAACCGTATCTCACAGGTTGACAATGTTCATATCCTGAGTAAAATAATCTTTGTACTCTGGGGTCGTGGCGGAATGGCAGACGCAGCAGACTTAAAATCTGCCGCCTTCGGGTGTGTGGGTTCAAGTCCCACCGGCCCTACAAGAAGGGATCTGAGTCGAACATTCAGATTTAAGACGATCAACTTTTAAGTTGGTCGTTTTTGATTCATCGTTACTACTACTGATTTCACTATGTTTGCGGACTTCATTTGTTATACCATTGAGATATGAAAATGGTGTCCGTAACTCTAATTTAGTATTTCCATCTTGTGTGACAACTACTCGCTCAACCATTTGCCTCAAAAGCTCATATTTATCATCGTTACTTAACTTATTATACACGGTTTTGATTTTAGATATGATTTCTAGTGCAGAATCAAGATTTTCTATGTGTACTTTCCGTTTTTGTTGTAGTGATTGTAACGATTGCCTTATAAGATTACGCTTATCTTGCCATTCATGCCAGAGTGTGTCCCATATAGCTTCAGTTATTTTCCCAGCAGCATAGAGACGTGCTGTTCTGCCTTCTTCATCATCAATTGCTTTTAATGCTAACTCTAATCTTGTTTTTTCATCTGGGTCTAAATGTCCCATTTTTTCAGAAAGATCATTATTGTATACAGAACGTATTATCGGAATTAAATTAGAATCAATGTGGATTTTTGTCAATTCAATTGCAACAGCTTGATCTATCTCTCTGCAGAGAAAGTTAATACTGCTTCGCGCCACACCATAGTATGAAGTGCCACCACTCGGTCTACTTGGGTTTGATGTTGAGCCAATTAACCGTATCATAGTTTTATTCTCAGGATGTTTGTAGAATACTAAGCCACGTAGTAGATACTCATGTCTCCGTTTTTGGACTTTGCCTTCATTTCTTTTTTCTAATATCGCGATTCCTTGTTCAAACTCTTCGGTGCTTACTATTGCTTCCCATTTACCTCGAATAGTTTTCGGAAGTACATTATTCTTTTTGCTTGTAACCCAACCTGCATATGTCCAGTTATGGAAGATTCGAGAAAGGGTACTATAATTTGCTTTTCGTTTACCATTTTTATCTATTTTTATGAAAGGTCTTCCACTTTTATAGCGATAGCCCATTTTATGTAACTCTTCGCAAATTTCTTCTAATGTGTATTTATCAGTAAGAAGTAAATCCCAAGCATAACGAATTATTTTTGCACGTTCTGGAACTATTTCAATCCAACTCGTAAAACGCCCATTTAATTTTTGAGCTAACCCTGTTACCTGTCCATTCATATTAATATAACCATCGGGTGGCATACCATGATAACCACCTTGTTCCCTTTTAGCCCTTACTCCGCCTCGCACTCTCAGTCCTAATAATGCTGATTCTCTTCTCGCAAGTGTGAATGTTAAGGCAACGAGTACTCGATCATCAGGATCAATAGGGTTTAAGTCTGGTTGATTTGCAAACCTTACTGCTACACCGAAATCATCCAGCTCATCAATTGCACGAAGTGCTTCTGTATCATTACGTCCAAATCGATCTGCTCGCTCAACGATTACATGGGAAAATTTCCCAGCACGTGCATCTTCTAATAGCTGTTGATATCCAGCACGATGTGCAGTTGTTCCTGTTAATACGTCAACATATTCATGATAAACCGGCATATCTGAATGATCTAATACATTTTTTTCAATTGTGTATCGCTGACGAGAACGTGAGAGTTCAGGCTTTTGCTTTTCATCACTACTAGTTCTCAAATATACAGCCCATCCAGCTTGTGGCTTTGG
>JBAUIA010000174.1:0-16133 GCA_049680565.1 Phototrophicaceae bacterium | reverse complement strand
CAGCAATTAATATTCAACAGGCAGGGACATCTGCCTATACTAAGAGAGGGTTATGTCAGACTTCCACTGTGGAAGCAGACCCGTTGACCTTAGATGCCCCGTAGCTTGCTACGGGGAGTATGTCACTTTAGATGTCAGTATAGCATAGCGACCAACAAAAAACCCTCACTATTTAGTGAGGGTTTCCAATACATAGATTGCTAATTATTCGTCTGTTGCTTCAGTCGCTTCTGCAGTCACTTCTGGCGTCGCTTCGGCTGCTGCTGCATCGTTAATAGCCTCTTGCGCTGCTACAAAATCTGCCAACAATGCTGAACGGAATGCCACTGTTTCTTGTTCTTGATAACCACCGACAAAATCAAGCGAATTAATTAAGCTGGTGTTACCATCTGCAAAAACTGACCATACATAAGATTGTACAGGAATTGTTGCTAAGGATGCTTGCTTTACAACCATCCGCACATTACGGGTCATCGGATATGTACCATCCAAGATTGTTTCTTCGCTAGGAATAACACAACCATCACCTGTATTGATTGCCACTAATTGTACAGCAGCAGTATCATCAAGCGCTTGATAATCAACCCAACTCATGTAGCTCAATGCACCACTCACAATGCTGACGGCTGTTGCACGGTAGAGCGGATCAGAATTGGTTTCAGCAACATCCGCACGTACAGGTAACGGTGCGCCATCTGCAACTGCGCCAAGCATAATATCAGTCAATGGATTACCCGAATTAAGCCCCACAAGGATTAAATCTTGCTCAGGGAAAGCATCAGATACACTTGACCATTGGGTAATAGGTTCGCTTGTTGAAGCACCCCAAATTGAATTAATTTGAGTAGGTGTTAAACAAGTTGCAAAACTATCATCAGGATTTGCAATCAAAACCACAGCTTGATTGCCAAAGTTATAATCAACAAAATCGATGCTGCCTTCACATAAATTACTGCTGTCACCTTCAACAAAAACAATATCAGCCGTATCACTACAAAATGCTTCAATACCTGCTGTACGACCACTGAAATTGAGATCAAGCGCTAATGATTGTTGTGTTTCTGTCAAACGATCGGCTGTTGTTCTAGCAATGCCAAAACCCGATGATGCCCCAACAATACTGATATTGCCACTTAATCCTTGCGGAATATTATATGTGATTTCTTCTGCTGTTGTTGCTCGTGCTGATACATCACCACGCACAATTGCTGCGTTGAGTGCTAAACTTTCATCGGATACTGCCGTGTAACCTGCATCATTCAAAGCACTTACGGCATTTGTATTCGTTGCATAATCCAATAAGAATGCGAGTGCTTCTTGTGAATTGCTAGCTACGTATACATAAAATGGTGTTGCTGCTGGATATTGTCCAGTTTCTACAGTTGTGATGGATGGTGTTGTACAAATACCAACAAGATCAACATCTGTAATGCGAACAGCATCTCCTGCATCAAGCGCAGCACTCAGTGGTACAACACCAATTGCACCTGATGTGCTACTAACACCTGCGATGATTGCTGCTGTATCTAACAATTGAGCATCTGCACGGAAACCAAAACCAGTCACAATACCATCTAAATTTTCATAAGTAAGTGTTGTATCAAGCGGTAACAAAACACTCACATCAGATGACATCATGGGTTCTTCTGTTGCTTCTGCGTCAGTCGCTACATCTGCCGTTACAAAGTCATCCCAATTATTGATCGTCGCACTAGGTGCAAATAACGTTGTCAGATTATCGGCTGTCAAGCAACTCACATAGTCATCTGCTGGATTAGTGATAACGGCTAAAATATCATAACCAATCAATAATTCGATATATTCAACGCCAGCATCACGGCATGTTGCATCTTCTTCAACATTGATTGGACGAATAGCGGTAGCAATATCTGCTTCATTTGCACATAATGCTGCGAAACCTGCATTTGTCCCTGTTGTTGAAATGGTATAATCCAAAATTGAACCGCTACCATCAATTAAGGCTTGTACAGCAGGATTCACAACACCAGAACCAACCACTGAAATAGATGTGCCAGCGACTTCTTCAATCATGCTGGTTTCTTCGGTATCTACAGCAGGCTCTTCTGTTGCTTCCTGTGCAAAAAGGGATAGTGTCATCATAAAAAGCGCTACCAGAGCCAATGCTCTTATACTGCGCTGGATATTTTTCATTTAATTGCTCCTATTAAAGCCGTATAATATTTGTGAACACGGCTTAGGATTGTAACCATGTGTGCCTAATTGTAAAGCCAAATTTTGGAGAACCTATAAATTATGATGAATAATTCATATTCTGTTTACGATCAAATCGGTGGAGAAGAGACATTTCGCACGCTCGTTGACACCTTTTATAACAAGGTAGAGGCTGATCCTGAGCTACGTACCATCTTTCCAGATGACTTAGAACCGGGCAAAAAATGGCAATTCTTATTTCTGATGCAATATTGGGGCGGGCCTCAACGCTATGGGGCAGAACGCGGACATCCGCGCTTACGGATGCGCCATGCGCCATATGGCATTTCACCTAAATTAAGTAATTTATGGGCGCAATACATGCTCGAAGCGATTGATGAAATTGGTATTCAAGAGCCAGCACGAACTACCATGCGTGAGTATTTCCAGAATGGCGCAAGTTTCCTAGTCAATCGCCCAAACACAGAATAAGTTTTGTAGGGACGTGGCATGTGCCACGTCCGCCTATGATAATGATCACAGCTATTATTCACTAGGATTCAAGCGATATTTTTCAAACGCTTCTGCTGTCCAAGGTAGGGCAGGTTTGAAGAAATCGTTATAAATCACATCAGCAAAAACACGAATTTCATACTGAGCATCACTCGCCATCCGCAACCGCAAGAAGTGCATTAAATTATGTGCATCCACTTTCGTCACCCACGTATAATAGACACTAAATCCCGGTAAGAATAAACGTGCCATCTCGCGTGATACACCCGTTTTCAGCGCTTTTTCGTACAAACGGAATCCCTCATCATAATGAGCAATTAATTCCTCAGTGAGTTCATTATTTTCTGCATCCGTTACCCGACCTTCGCTGGCTTGCTTATTATCTTTAGCTTGTCGTCGCCAAACATCAGGCACATAGAAGTCATTTTCCTCAAAAGGGGTATACCGACCACTATTGTGGACAATGAACCAGTTAGCGACGAAATTTGGATAATCACCATCTACCACAATGTCGTACATGGTACGTTCACCAACATACTCAATACTTTGTATCTCAATTAAGTGTGGCGTTGCATGACCATTCAATACCTTTAGATTGGCGTAACGATCCATTTTGTCAGGGATAGTGAAATTTATATCAAATGCTAGACCTTTATTCTTCCGAATATGTTCTGCAAATTCTCGTTCTAAATGATTTGCATGGATATGTTGATGACACGTTTTATGCAACGTGATTAGATTATCCATATCTTTTGCAATCTTAGGATTTGCCCAAACAGGAATAATATGATGAGCATGAAGTTGTGCTTCTTCGTCTAAACCACGACCACAATAAGCGCATGTGTAATTATCACGTTCGTAGACAAATTTTGCATTTCTTCTTGTCCATTCCCCAATTAATGCACGTTTACTGCTGATGCCACCTCGCCAAAAATGGCAATCTGCACCTTTCTTAACTGATGCTTTAGCACGTAGAGATCTATTTAAGCGTTCTTCAGGCGTTTCGTCTAAGGAATATGAAACACCTTTATTCCAAGGTGTGCTACCATCCTGAAATCTCATATTTTTAGATCGTGTAGTAGATGTTAACTGATGTATTTTTAAATACTTACGGACGGTATGTGTTGAACATTGAGCTAGTTGCGCAATTTTTTCAATAGTCAGTTGTTTTGTATGATATTGATAATATAACCAATCATAATTGTCATACAAATTTCGGGTGGCTAATGGCTTACCATTCATGTACAAACTGGGTAAATCAGGCTTATACACTGCCTTATCATTAACAAGCTGTAACCCTGTTGCATCCCCCAATGTCGCCCATCCATCCTCGAATAAAAATTGGTGATCGGCACTACATATGATTTCTTTACCATTTTTCATGATAACTTTGAAACCATGTTTTACGCCTGCGTGTACAATATTACCTATATGGGATGATTCCAATAACATTGAATCTTCATTTACAGATCTCAAATACATTTCTTTAACACGCTTACGTTTATAAGGGTCTTGCCAGCGTTCATATAGATCAGCTAAGGTGATCTTTGAACCAACGCTATTTTGTCCTATTCGTACCTTATCGGGACGATTGAACATAATGACAGTGTCACCATCTAAGCATTGCGCGTTGAAATTCCAAACCCTGTGTCGCGCCCATTGCCACCAAGTAACCAAGGGCGCACGGACTCTAAATTTGAATTCCACCATTTCAAAGGGGCTAGTATGATGATTTCGCAAAAGATAAAACAACAATTTCTTATCTTGTTCAGCGCCTTTGCTCTCCCCAAGGAAACTCACACGCGCTGCATTGACGATTGCCAAATCGCCTGATGCCTCTGCTTGTGGATGGGGCATTAAATCAACTAATTCAACCCACCCTTTGTCAAGCACATTGACGCGCTTACCAATTAAATTTTGTAAATTATCCGACATAAACAACCTTTGATTGTCATTATTGCTAAAACTATAATGAGTATAGTACCGATGATTGAAAGGCATGTCGATACACTGTTAGAATGAGGTTTTAATCAACGCAATTTCATCCAAGGATAGACAATATGCAAATAATGCTACAATCTGCTCAAACTGAATTTGAAAAATGGAGTGCTGCTTGGAATGCAGGTAATTTAGAAGGGTATCTCGTTGGCTATTGGGATTCCGCTAAAACACGTTATATCAGCAATGGAGAGCTTACTCTAGGTAAAGATAATATTGTTGCCATGTATCGCACACGCTTTGCTGATGCAAAATCAATGGGCAACTTACACCTTAAACATTTTGAAATAGAAGCTGCTGGTCAACACGATGTCATGATCTTTGGTGCGTTTAACTATACCTTAGATAATCATACCAGTGACGGGGTATTTACATTGCACCTACGTCAAGTCGGTGATAATTGGCAGATCATCACCGACCATACATCAAGTAAGTAAAGCACTTATTGAGATAAATAACCCAATGCAATAATGGTGCGTTCTTCAACACTATCAGGCGCATCCATAGGTAGCGATTGTATAGCACTCTGTGCTTCGACAATGCTATAACCAAGCGCGACAAGCGCATCCATTACATCGGCATTGGTATCATCAAATCCACTGGATGGAATCGAGTCTAAGCCAACAGGGAGTTTATCTTTAAGTTCTAACATAATCTTTTGTGCTGTCTTTTTACCGATACCGGGGACGCGCGTTAAAACTTCAGTGCGATCATTGACAACAGCATTTCGTAAATTATCAAGGCTCAAGGTGCTGACGATTGTCATACCGAGTTTAGGACCTACACCATTAACTTTAATCAGCACATCAAATAAATCACGTTCAGGTGCATTGCCAAAACCGAAAAGTGTCAATGAATCTTCGCGTACAATCAAGCGTGTAACCAGTAAGGCTTGCTCACCGATAATACACTCCTCAAGTGCCGTCCGTGATGCAAGCACTTCCATACCAACACCACCGACAACAATCACCACTGAGTCATTATTTTTTTCAAAAACAGTACCATTTACACTGGCAATCATCTCTTATAGTCCTAATCGTGATTGTTGTAATGTCCAATATTGATGTCTGTAATACTAATTGCCAATGCATCCGCAGCATCGTCAGGTTTGGGGATTGTCTCTAAGTTCAGCAACAAGCGTACCATCTCCTGCATTTGATGCTTATCTGCACCACCATATCCCGATATGGACTGCTTAATTAGATTGGGCTTATATTCATTAATCGGGATTTGTGCGCGTTGTAAAGCAAGTAAGATCACACCGCGTGCCTGCGAAACCGTAATTGCAGTTGTCACATTCCGCGAGAAAAATAATTCTTCTACCGCCGAGCGATCAGGCTTAAATTCTGCAATAATATCGCTCAAGGTATCATAAATTGTATTCAAGCGCTCAGGCATCGGTGTTTTTGCAGGTGTACGGATCACACCGTATTCAATGGCTTGGAGCGCTCCATCAGGATGTTCTTTCACCAAACCATATCCTACAATCGCTGTTCCGGGGTCAATCCCTAAAACCAACATTATGCCGACTCAAATGCTGCAATAACATCATCCGTAATACTTAAATTAGACGATACACTTTGTACATCATCAAGTTCTTCTAATTTCTCCATGATACGCATATTTTGCACAGCAGCGTTTAATGATACATCCATTTCTTGTTGCGGAAACCAGCGCAACTCCGCATCGTCACTCTTATAGCCATTATCAGCTAAGGCTTGCTCCACAGCACCAAAGAGGTCACGCGGTGTATAAACGGTGATTGTTCCCTCTTCGTTAACCACATCATCTGCACCTGCTTCGGCTGCTACCATAAACACGTCTTCAAAATCAATTTTTGTTGGATTATCATCATCAACCTTGAGTGTAATGTAACCTTTTTGGTCAAATTGATAAGCAACAGCACCACTATTAGCAAATTTACCATTATTTTTGTTAAAAACCGTTTTGACACTCGCTAATGCACGATTTTTATTATCAGTCATCACTTCTACCATAAACGCTACGCCATCAATCCCGTAGCCTTCATAGGTATATTCTTCGACTTGTCCGCCATCCAATTCGCCCGTGCCACGTTTGATCGCACGATCAATATTATCGTTTGGCATGTTGGCATCTTTTGCTTTTTGAATAGCCAACTTTAATGTTGGGTTCATTGCTTCATCACCACCACCTGCACGCGCTGCTACCATAATATTGCGTGCAAGACGTGTAAATATTTTTGCTCGCTTGGCATCTTCAGCACCTTTTTTGCGCTTAATAGTTGCCCATTTACTATGACCAGACATAGAAAATCGCTCCGTTTCTCTTTCATAGTTACCATACTTTAGCTATTATAACGCAGGTTTTCATGCTAAAGATAGCCTTCCCTATGCTATAATCGCCTTGCACTTTATAAATAATAGAAACCAGAGGATAAATCCTGTTGACTGCTACAATCCAAACCGAAACAAATGCCTATCATAAATCAACGACACAAATCCAACGATTAGCTTGGGTGATTGTTCTCGTATCCTTTGCATTGTTTTGTTCAATCTCGATAGCCCTGACAGGTGGCGTTTACTTCTTTTTCTTTCGTTCGACAGTGCCACTGTCAGTTGATGTGCAAGTTGGGCGTGGCTCTGCTGGTATTGTTGCTGCCAGTGAACAACTTTTTCCACGCTCAGGCTCATTATCAACACCTTTATCTGATCGCCCTGCAACCTTGAGTACAGATACCTTATCCCAAGCCACTATCACATTTGAAGCAGCATCTGAAATAGACAATATCCCCATTGTTATTGGCACACTTACTCTTAAAAATGGGTCATTCATTACTTTAGAAAATGCAAGGCAGCCACGTTTTGCATGGAGTGATGGTGCATATATCATCGAATTTGACGACTTCATTGGGCAAGCAGAATTATTTATTACAGCTACCCTTGACCGCCCATTATCCCTACAAATAAAGACAGCCCAAGGAAATGCAACCTATGTCTTTGATACGATTGGGCGCTATAGCATCATTGCCGATCAATCATTCGTTCGTGTAACCACATACGAAGGGCGAGCGTTATTGGTATCGCCAGATAATCGGAATAGTCGTTTTGCGATTACAGGCGAACGGGCGACGTTACTGACAGGCACGAATTTACCTGTTGTCACATCTGCACCGATTGACTTACTTGAAAATGGGCGCTTTGCCTTTGCTATCACCACCAATGAAGAAACAGCTCAGCTACAAATGCCACAACAATGGGGCTGTTTCAATTACTCCGAAAATGTACCAAGCGGTCAGTGGCGCGCGGATACATGGCAAGGACGGTTTTCAGTGCGTCTCATCCGCGAAACAGGCAGTACAACCAGCCGAACAGGATGTAGCTTTTTAGTAGAAGCACTTGTAACAGACTATACCTATCTTGAACTCGAAGCTACCATATCACTGAATTTTCAAAATTTGGTCAATTGTGGGATTGTTGGTTCAGAATGCCCAATGATGATTTTTGTTGATTACGTTGATACACAAGGTATAGAACGGAATTGGTATCAAAGTTTTTTCTATGAATATGATCCTCAAAATCCCGCGCCGCTTGTTTGTCAAACATGCGCCCAAGCCTATGAACATCGTCAAATTGCCAAAGAAGTCTGGTATACATTTGAATCGGGTAATCTGATCTCACGCTTACCAGAAGACCAACGTCCTGCCATCATCTCAGAAGTGCGATTTTACGCATCAGGGCATCAATATGATGTTTTCTTGAGCGAGATAGCGCTCTTTGCAGGGACAGAACAAGTTGATGTGCCATCAGATCGTATTCCTAATAATGACAATGACTAAAATCCTAAGCCTAATTCTTTCATTGATTTCCATTCAGTTTGACCAATAATCAAATGGTCAACAACATGAATATCGAGTAAGTTGCCTGCTGTAATCATCGCACGTGTGAGGTCAATATCTTCAGGTGATGGAGTCGCATCGCCTGAAGGATGGTTATGGGCGATAATCATTGCTGGACTATTACGAATAATGGCTTCCCGAAATAATTCAGATACGCGTAAGACAGACATATTCACCGTTCCGATATAAACTGTTTCAATATGCTTCACGCGCCGTTGTGTATCCAATAACATAACGCGTACTTGCTCTTGTGTTAGATGTCCCATATCGGCTAATAAGCGTGCTGCATCTGATGCCCGCTTGATCTCAGGATATACTTCTGGTTGTAACATTGTCGCACGCTGACCCAGTGCTAAAGCTGCAAGAATTTGGGCAGCTTTTGCTTTACCTAAACCCTTAAAATTAAGCAATTCATCCGCTTGTACCCGTGCTAATCCTCGTAATCCGCCATAACTCGCTAAAATACGCCCAGCTAATTGTAGAACATTCTCTGACTGCGATCCTGTTCGCAGTAAAATAGCTAATAATTCTGTCGTGGAAAGCGCATCTGTACCTTGAGACATCAGACGTTCGCGCGGACGTTCTTCATTAGGTATATCATGCATTGTTAAGTTACCATTGTTGTGCGTCATCATGTACTCACTATCATCTATCATGATAGGAGTTTAGCACGACTTGTGATAGATCACAGGTCTGCTATACTGGCAGAGTACTTAAAAATTTTGGGACGACAGTCACGAAATGATAAGTATATTATTGCAAAAATCCCATAACTAGAGGGAGATGTATCATATGGTTTTGGATAATAATCTACTGCTGTCATTAGCAGTTTATGGTGGGGTTGTATTAGTGGTATTTTGGGTGGCAATGGTTATCTGGGCATACCGTGATATGCGTGCGCGTTCTCGTGACGGACTCGCCCAATTATTTGCAGCAGCCGTCGTTGCTGTTCTCAATATTCCGGGCTTGTTCATTTATATTTTGATGCGTCCACGAGAAACATTATCTGAGGCATATGAGCGCTCATTAGAAGAAGAAGCCTTACTCCAAGAAATTGAAGAAAAACCAACATGTCCCGGTTGCGGTAATCGCGTTAAAGATGATTGGCAAGCGTGTGCGTATTGCCATACACGCCTTAAAAAACCATGCCGTAATTGTACTGAATTACTCGAACTATCATGGAATTTGTGCCCCTATTGTGCAACCGACCAATCCCGCTATGAACCTTCAGAGAATGCTTCACGACGGGCAGGGCATGTACAACCAACCTATCAATATCAAGCCGAACCTCCACCCCCAAGTATTGACGATAAATGGCTTGCATCAGGCAATCAACAAGATTCACAAGACTATCCCCAATATGTTGATGATGAATATTAAGTAACGTCATTTTTGAACACAGACTTTGAAATTATGTCATCTCGTAGCGTTATTTGAACAGAAAGTTCTTAGCTTTTAGTCTTTAGTGAACCGTTAAAAGCTAAGAACTAAAAACTCACTATTATTGATTATATGGCTCAAAAATACGTTTATTCTCTTAAACAAAATTAAAACAATCAAAAGGCGTACCTATACCAGATACACCTTTTATAAAAACTATTCTGTTGAGCAGAAACTTAAATCTCGCCAGCTTCACCAACACGGTGAACTTTAAGCAAGTTTGTTTGCCCCTGTATCCCAAATGGAACACCCGCAATCATAATGACGACATCACCACGCTTGAGTAACCCAGCGTCATGTGCCGACCGGATAGTGACTGTAATCATCTCATCAATGCTATCAAACTCACGCACAATTAATGGCAAGACACCCCATACTAGTGCCATTCGACGCGCCGTAATTTCATTAGGTGTCATACACAAAATCGGTGTTTGTGGACGTTCTTTTGCGACACGCCGTGTCGTATAGCCTGAAATTGTGGTTGTGATGATTGCAGCAGGTTTCAGCGCCTCAGAAACATGGAATGTTGCTTCACCAATCACATTAGATATATCATCTGAACCATCCGTAGAGACATTGAATTGCCGTGCCGATAGTCGATTATCCCAAATATGAGTCTCTGCGATGCGCGCAATATCTGCCATCACCTCTACCGCCCGTACAGGATAGTCACCACTGGCACTTTCCGCACTTAACATGACAGCATCTGTACCATCAATGATCGCGTTGTAAACATCGCTTGCCTCCGCACGGGTTGGACGCGGATTCTTTGTCATAGATTCTAACATTTGTGTTGCAGTGATAACGGGTTTACCAGCCTCATTACATAGCTTGATAATCCGTTTTTGTTCATACGGAACGCTCTCAGCAGGTGTTTCTACACCTAAATCACCGCGTGCCACCATAATGCCTTCTACCACACGGACAATATCTTGGATATTATCCAACGCTTCTTTCATTTCAATCTTCGCAATGATAGCAGCATCACCACCGAAGAAATTAATCATCCAGCGTAATTCACGAATATCATCAGCCGTCCGCACAAATGACATTGCGATATAATCTGTTTTCATCTTGAGTGCGAACTCAATATCAGGTTTATCTTTTTCAGTGATTGCTGACAATGTCAACTTGGTATTGGGCGCACTAACGCCTTTGCGGGATTTTAACGGACCACCAATCACAACTTCACAGACAATATTACGTGCTGTGGTTTCCTTAACAAAAAACTGTAAATTACCATCATCCAACAACAAAGTTGTCCCCGGTGTAATATCTTGCACAAACTCTGGATGGGGGAGTGAGATCAGATTGTTTTCTCCCGGTACATCCTCCAGTGTCAGCGTGATTTTATCACCCGGTTTAATCATCACAGGTTCATTAGCAACTGTCCCAAGTCGGATTTTAGGACCTTGAATATCACACAAGATCGCAATCGTCGTATTTTCCTCTGCTGCGATGCGACGAACCATCTCAATGACTTGACCATGTGTTTCATGATCGCCATGTGAAAAATTAATTCGTGCGACATTCATACCTGCATGAATCATTTGTCGAATCGTATCTTCATTAGCAGATGCTGGACCAATTGTTGCAACGATCTTAGTATGCTTACTATGTAAATCTCGTAGTGTCGCTTGCTTTGCCATAGGCGATTTTACCCCTATACATCCATGTTCAAGTTAGTAAATGCTGCACGACCTGCATAAACAGCAGCATCGCCTAATTCTTCTTCAATACGAATTAGTTGATTATACTTTGCTACACGATCACTCCGTGCCGGCGCGCCCGTTTTGATTTGACCGGAATTGAGCGCAACTGATAAATCGCTAATGGTTGTATCTTCTGTCTCACCACTACGATGGCTGGTGACAACTGTCATATTATGGCGTTGTGCTAAATGGGCTGCTGCAAATGCCTCGGTTAATGAACCAATTTGATTAACCTTAAATAGCAATGAATTTGCAGCTTTTTCAGTGATGGCACGCTTTACTTTTTCAGTATTCGTGACCAATAAATCGTCGCCTACAATCTGAACTTTATCGCCAATCTTAGCAACGAGCTTTGTCCAGCTTGACCAATCATTCTCGTCCAAGCCATCTTCTAAGCTGATAATGGGGTAACGCTCACACCAATCTGCCCAAAAATCAACCATTTCTTCACCAGTTAATTCTTTGCCTTCAGTTGCCAATACATATTTACCATTTTGATAAATTTCAGAAGTCGCAGGATCGAGCGCAATCATGATCTGCTCACCAGCAATATAGCCAGCTTTATCAATCGCTTGCATGATAACTTCAAGCGCGGCTTCGTTGCTGCCTAAACTCGGTGCAAAACCACCTTCATCACCGACAGAAGTTGAATGTCCCATATCGTGAATGATTTTTTTGAGTGCTTGGTAAATTTCTGCACCCCAACGAACCGCTTCACGGAAGGTTGGTGCGCCAACAGGCATCACCATAAATTCTTGAAAATCGGTACTACCAACCGCATGTTTACCACCATTCATGATATTCATCATCGGAACAGGTAAAATGTGAGCGTGTGCGCCACCCATATAAGCATATAAGGGTAAACCACTACTTTCAGCAGCCGCTTTTGCCACAGCCATCGAAACGCCCAAAATAGCGTTTGCGCCTAATTTACCTTTATTTGATGTGCCATCAAGCTCAACCATGTAATCATCAATTAATTTTTGATCGAGTGCTGAAATGCCAACAAGCTCATTTGCGAGAACTTCATTGACTGATTCAACCGCTTTTAAAACACCTTTGCCACCATAACGGGCTTTATCGCCATCCCGCAATTCAACGGCTTCATGTTCACCAGTGGATGCACCACTAGGAACAATCGCTCGTCCGAATGCGCCATCTTCTAAACTAACTTCGACTTCTACTGTTGGATTACCGCGCGAATCGAGAACTTCTCGTGCATAAATTGTTTCTATAATTGACATAAATATTTCCTCCGATTGTTAAGCGAGCTACAATGTTTAAAATATCATCATATACGATTACTAAACAAAACAGTACCTAGTCTACAAAATTCATGGCAAATGTACCACTCAATTAAGCTAAATCATGACATTCCCATAAACTTCCGTTAATATTACCCCAGTTTGATAGCGATTCAGGAGCTTCATATGAGTAAGCAACGACCTGTTTACCTTGATTATTCCGCATCCACACCAACTGATCCGCGAGTAGTGGAAGCGATGATACCGTATTTTACAGATGTATTTGGTAATGCCTCATCAGCACATTCTTTTGGGCGAAAAGCCGAAGATGCGATTGAAAATGCACGTCGCACAGTTGCAAAATACTTGAATTGCAAGCCATCAGAAATTGTTTTCACCAGTGGTGGCTCAGAAAGTGATAACCTTGCAATACGGGGTGCTGCATGGACGGCTCAACACCAAAATGCTGCGAATCATTTATTAACAACACCGATTGAGCATAGTGCTGTTAGTAACACGATGGTACAACTTGCAGATTATATGGGCTTTGATCTGACATATATTCCAGTAAATAGACAAGGTGTCGTCACACCACAAGCCTTCCAAGATGCTATCACCGATAAAACAAGTATTGCTAGCATCATGTACGTCAATAATGAAGTCGGTACAGTGCAACCCCTTGCTGAATTAGGGGCAATTGCTAAAGCACACGGCATACTATTTCACACAGATGCCGTGCAAGCTGCGGGACAATTATCACTTGATGTACAAGCACTTAATGTTGATTTACTGAGTATTTCAGGACATAAATTTTATGCACCTAAAGGTGTGGGTGCGCTTTATGTGCGCGAAGGGGTCAATTTAGTGCCGAGTCAATCAGGTGGTAGTCATGAAGAGGGTCGTCGGGCAGGCACACACAATACGCCCTTTATTGTTGGAATGGCAAAAGCAATTGAATTGGCTTATGAAGAACAAGCTGAACGTCTTGCTCATGTCACTAAACTGCGTAATATGCTTATCGAAGGCGTACTTGCCAAAGTACCACAAGCCGAAGCTACTGGGCATCCAGAACAGCGCTTACCTTCCCATGCGAGTTTCGCATTTGATAACATCGATGCCAATAAGCTCATTATGCACATGGATATGAAAGGCGTTGCAGCCAGTAGTGCCTCCGCATGTAAGACAGGCAATCCTGAACCGTCTAGTGTATTGCTAGCATTAGGTTACCCTGTACGTCAAGCAGCAGGTAGTTTACGATGTACAGTCAGCCACCATACCAGCGAAGCCGATATAGCTTATGCTATTGAGGTCATCGCTAGCTCGTGCGAAACACTCTATAAATTGCAAAAAGTGCTTGCAAAATAACACAGAACTAACGTGATCCTTGTATGATTAAAAGGGATATCACATTGGTATGCCTTTTTGCATCATGACAAAATCATAAAATAATCAGGTTAGAGGATATAACGTGAGTAACGCAGAAAAACGTGTAGTTGTTGCGATGTCTGGTGGGGTAGATAGCTCTGTTGCTGCTGCCTTACTTGTTGAACAAGGGTATGAAGTCATTGGCATGATGATGCGCCTATGGTCAGATGAGGCAATGGGCGGTGCTGAACATAATCGGTGTTGTACCCCTGAGCAAATGGCAGATGCACGCCGTATCGCCGATCATTTAGGCATTCCATTTTACGTGCTTGATACAAAAGATGTGTTCCGCGCAACTGTGGTGCAATTTTTTATTGATGCCCACCGTGATGGCTTTACACCCAATCCTTGTATGGAATGTAATCGTCATATTCGTTTTGAATACCTACAGCAAAATGCACTAGCTCTTGGCGCGGATTACCTTGCGACAGGGCATTATGCGCGAATTCACCAAGATGATGGCTTATATACACTCAAAACAGGCATAGATGATAATAAAGATCAAAGTTATGTGCTGAGTGTTATGGGGCAATATGAGCTTTCACATGCGATGTTCCCAATTGGCGAATATCCTAAATCAGAGGTTCGCAAACTTGCAGCAAAATATGGTTTACAAGTCGAAAGCAAAAAAGATAGTCAAGATTTATGCTTTTTGGGCAACAATGACTATCGTGAATTTTTGCAAGTCCATGCCCCAGAAACGATGGTTTCAGGTCCTATTGTGCTTGCCAATGGTGAGCAAATCGGTACGCATGAGGGGCTAGTAAACTATACAATTGGTCAGCGTAAAGGCTTAGGACTGAACTCCAATACGCCCCTGTATGTGATTGCTAAAAATCCTTATCGTAATGCTTTAATCGTCGGCACACGCGATCAATTGGGGCATGATGAACTGATTGCAGGACGCGTAAATTGGGTTAGCGACCAAGCACCAACTGCTCCATTCCGCGCACAAGTTAAAATTCGCTATAAATCAGATGCCCAACCTGCATTAGTCACACCGATAGGTTCAGATCGCTTTGCTGTGAAATTCGATGAACCATTACGCGATATTACCCCCGGACAAGGCGCAGTAATCTATGATGGTGCGCAATGCCTCGGTGGCGGGCAAATCGAAAAAGCAGACGAGACAATCGCTACCTTATCTACTCCGTAAAATAAGCACTCAGCGCATCTAACATTACAAGACCGTCATCATATTGTCGGTCTTGATAGCGTATCGGTAAATTCTGAGCATCAGGGAAAATATACATCCCAATGCGTATTGTATAATCATCTAATGACTCAAAATCATCGAAATTAAAGCTATGATCGGTACGGACAATCTCCTCATTATCCCAGATAAATGTAGGATACGTTCCATTTAATGGACGGCTATCACTTTGTGCGATAATCGCTCCATCAGCATCAACAATATGCACAAAAATAGTTGCATCCAACGCTGGACGATCAACTAAACTGCGCCAATGTAATTGACCCAGCAAGATACCATCAGCACCTACCGCAAATTCGATATGTGTGAGGGCGAATTGCTCATTAATGACGACATCAATAGGGTACGCTGTATCAGGAATTGTAGGCTGTTCTTGTGCAATTTTGACCCAATCCACAGTCACCCGATTATCTAAAACAAGATTTGTCTCACTATCAGCAGGGATTAACGGCGCGTTTGGATACAATAAACCGCTTGTAATCCGATAAGCGCCTACAGGTAAATCATCGGGTATCATAAATGAATGAAGCGTAGAAACA